>CALXZV010000024.1 GCA_944393335.1 uncultured Clostridia bacterium
TGGATTATTTGTACAACCACCATTATATATAGATGTTAATTCTTTAGCTCCATATTCTTGTTGTAATTTATCATATTTTTGATTCAAATCACTTATTTTCATTCTTTAACCACCTTTTATTCTTTCCCCATTTTAATTAATTGTTCTAGGATTTTATCAATATTTGGAAACACAATATTTTTCATTCCATGATTATATAAATTTAAAACTTTGTTGGCTTTTTCTATTATTTCTTCTTGTAATTTATTTGATAGTCTTATTGGTACTTTATTTTTTATATATTGACTTTCTATATATTCTTTAGTTACTGGGAACATGTTTTGTATTAAAAACGCACTATATGTATTAGCAATTTCTCCAAAAACTATTGTATCAACAGATGGATTTTTCCCTAATTTTATTTGTTTTTGAATTTTATTATTATAAATTTTTTGATACTTTTCTATCTTTGTACTAACTGGAATAAACCATATAATATCATAATATTTTTCACTTTTAAAGCAAAAATAACATGGTCTTTTATTTCCATTTTCTTTATTTTGCATTAATTCTTTATCATCTATAATTTTAAAAAATATATCTTTTATAAAATAAAAATACCCTATGTTTATTTGCACTTTCTATTACTCCTTTACAATATTTAAGGCTCACCATTTCTGGTAAGCCCCAATACTTTATTCACTCTTTTATTTGTTAGTCGCTTAAAGAGGTAGCGACAAACACATTTATTCACTCTCTCATTTATCAGTCGCCAAAGGGGCGGCGACAAACACATTTATTAAAAACAATGATGTTCTTAATTATTATATTCATAATAACATAAAATATAACAACTTGTCAATACTTTTTTCGCTATGCTTATCCTCTTATTATTAAAGATTTTATATGACAAATTTCTTTAGTCTTCCCTACAACTTACTATTTTCCTATAACCTTTTCTAACTTTGTATGTGCTTAATTTTATCTCTATGCCATCATAAAATTGTAATTTAAGGAATAGTATGTGCTGTTATAATTGTGTAACTATATGAATTGATTGTTATTTTTATATTATCAATTTCACAATACCAATTTTTGCCTTGCTTATAGATATTGCAATTTTTATCTAAAACTTTATTCTTACAATACTCAACAACATCATCAGTATCTAATTTAAGGTTTTTCTTAATTCTATCAATACCCATTTTAGTAGTATGAACTTCATCTATATTATTAAGTAATATTTGTTTATCTTCCATAAATATCTCCTCTACGACTTACTATTTAAATTCTACTTAAAACCTAAATAGTTTCAAATTTTAATTGTTTAGTATTTTTGTATCTACCCAATTCTTAACATTATTTATGTCTTCATCATTTGGATGAGATAAAGCCCTATCAAAATTTTCTATTGATAGTTTTAATCTACTATCTTCTGGATTTTCTTCAAGCATTTTTTCATATCTTGTCTTAACCTGCATAGGCATTTTACCTTGACAATAAAAATATCCTAATATTTTATTAGATGAGTCAATATTAATTTTCACTCTTTCAAACAACTTTTTAAAATATTCTTCACTACCTCCAAAGCCAGCAGTTCCAAAATAAGCAATTTTTTTACTTTTAATTTTTTTAAGAACATTTATAATTTCGTCAGTTGGATTACCTTTGTCAGTCCATGAGCCAATAATATAAATGTCTGCCTCAGGCAAATCTTCGGTAGGATTCCCAAAATAAACTATATTTTCTTTTTGTAATGATTCTTTAATTGTCTCAGCAATAATCTTTGTGTTTCCAGTTATACTAGAATAAATGATTGCAATATTCATATATAAACTCCTTCTTTCACTATTCTTTGTCATATTAAATGGAAAATGCATCTACAAATACCTTCCTGTAATACTCTTTTTATTTTCCTTTATATCTTGCACAGCACCTGTCCCAACTACCTCGCCTCCAAGGTAACCGCCTTCTGGCCCCATATCAATAATATAATCAGAATTTTTAATTACATCTAAATCATGTTCAATTACTACTATTGTAGCTCCATTATCTATTAATTTTTGAAATACATTTAATAACGTCTTTACATCTTTAGGGTGCAAACCTATACTTGGTTCATCAAATATAAATACACTACCATTTTGAATTTTTCCTATTTCTGAGGCAAGTTTCAATCTTTGTGCCTCACCTCCTGAAAGTGCTGGAGTTGCCTCTCCAAGTGTTAAATATCCTATTCCTAAATCTACTAAAACTTGCAATTTGTCTCTTATCTTCTTATTTTCTTTAAATACTTCTAATGCTTGCCTTATAGTCAATTTCATAACATCTTTAATAGAATAATTGTTATATAATATATTATCTACATTATTTGAATATCTTGTACCACCACAAGAATTGCATTCCATCTCTATATCTGGCAAGAATTGAACATCCATAGATATAGTGCCTGTTCCATCACATGTAGGGCATCTTAATTTTCCTGTATTATATGAAAAATCACTTGCTGTATAATCTTTACTTATTTTTCCATATAATTTTCTTAAATCATCAAATACTCCTGAATATGTTGCTACTGTGCTTCTAACATTGTTTCCAATAGGCGTTGCATCTATTAAATCTATTTTATTTACCCAATCAGCTTTTAATTCTTTTATATGTGAAGGCATGGTTTCATTATTTAATTTTGCCTTAATAGCAGGATATAAAGATTCAAGTATTAAAGTGGTTTTACCACTACCAGACATTCCAGTTACTGTTGTTAGTCTTCCTTTTGGTATTTCTATACTAAGTGGCTTTACTGTGTGAATAGAATCTGTGCTTAAACTAATTTTTCCTAATTTAAAAATATCTTCTTTATTAACTTTTTTACGTACATTCACTTTCTCTTTGTCACTTAAATATGGTTCAATTATTGAATTGCTATTTTTTATAATATCTTCTATTGTACCTTTGGCAATAATTTCTCCACCTTTTGCTCCCGCTTCAGGTCCAATTTCTATCATATAATCTGCTATTTTTAAAATTCTCACATCATGGTCAACTAAAACAACAGAATTGCCATCATTAATAAGTTGTCTTACTAAATTAATTAATCCATCTACATTCGCTGGGTGAAGTCCTATTGAAGGTTCATCTAAAACATACAAAACACCAGTAGTTCTATTTCTTACAGTTCTTGCAAGTTGTACCCTTTGTAATTCTCCAGTTGATAGTGTATTACTTGCTCTATCTAATGTTAAATATCCTAGTCCTAGTGAAAGCAAAGCCTCTGCATTTAGCATAAACTCTTCTAATATGTTTTTACCCATTTGTCTAACTTCATCATTTAATTCATCTACAACTTTTGGAAGCCATAGGTCCAAATCTCTAAGGCTCATTTGGCAAACCTCAGTTAAATTTTTTCCGCCTAATAAAGTAGAATTTGCCTTTTTATTTATCCTAGAGCCATGGCATTCTGGGCATACTTCTTCTTTTAAAAATTTTGATACTCTGCTCATGCTTTTTTCATCTTTTACTTTTTTCAAAGCATTTAAAACTGTTGCCTTAGCACTATAATAAGTAAAGTCCATTTCTGTTGCGAGTGTTGTATCTCCATTTTTTGGTCTATAAAAAATATGTTTTTTCTCCATTGGTCCATCATATACAATTTCTTGCTCTTCCTTTGTTAAATCTTTAAATGGTACATCAGTTCTAACTCCCATTGCACGACATACATCTGTCATTAAAGACCACATTAAACTATTCCAAGGTGCAACTGCTCCTTCATCAATAGTCAAATCTTTATTAGGAATTAATGAATCCATATTTACAGTTTCCATAGTACCAATTCCACCACATTTAGGACAAGCACCAGAAGAGTTAAAAGCATATTCTTCTGCACTTAATCCATAAAATTTTTCATGGCATATTGGGCATTCAAGCATTTCATCTCTAGCAACATTTGCACTTGCTGGAAGAATATGTCCATTTGGACAAATATAATTTCCACATCTAGAAAATAAAAGCCTTACAGAATTTAAAAGCTCTGTTGCAGTACCAAAAGTTGACCTTATGCTTGGCACATTTGGTCTTTGATGAAGAGCTAGTGCACTTGGTACGTGAAGAATACTATCAACTTTGGCCTTTTCCCCTTGTGAAATTCTCCTTCTAGTATATGTAGAAAGTGCTTCTAAGTACCTCCTTGAGCCTTCTGCATAAAGCACACCTAATGCTAAAGATGATTTACCACTTCCAGATACCCCTGAGATAGCCACAATTTTATTAAGTGGAATATCTACATCTATGCTTTTTAAATTATGAACTTTTGCACCTTTTATTTCTATTTTATCTACCATATTTTTAGCCTTCTTTCGCTCTTTTTATTTTGATATATCTCTTTTAGTACCCTTTGTTAACTTCATAATCTGTAACTTGACCATTGTCATCTATTGTAAATTTAACAGAAACAATTTCTTTATCATATCCATTTGTTAAAAAACTATTTGGATCATTACCTGCATCTCCCATAACAAATCTATATTCTCCGCTTTCTAAAGTGCCATAAACCTTACTCCAATCAAATGTCCACCTTGTGCTATTTTCATCTATTGTTTCAGTTGCTATTGAATTTTCTGTATTATTTGAAGTTTCAGTTGCTATTGCATTTTCTGTATTACCTGAATTTTCGGTTGCTGTTGTATTTTCCGAATCATTAGGTGTCTGATAAAGCAATTGCCACTTATCTCCATCATATGGCAAAATTGCAATTGAACCGTCATTATACTCTACCGAATTTTTGTCTGGCTTTTCTGCAACATTTTTTGAAAGATAAAATTTACTTGCAAATTTATATTTTATATCATTTTTATCTGTTATAGTAAGAGTAAGTCCAGCGTTTGTTAAGTTATTTATACTTACTTCAACATTATTATAGTTAGTATTAAATTTTTTTAATATTTCATCAGGAATAAGATGATTTGCATTATCTATTATTTCAATTTTTCCAACATTTCTTAATTCGGAAATTCCATTTCTGCTAGTACTAGTAGATTTTCCATTAAAGTATATTTTTATTTCTTGTCCTATTTCAAAATCTCTGTTTCCTTCTGCTGGATAATATACATTATATAGCGAATTTTGATTATGACTATCTACTACACACAAATAATCATCATTTACTCCTGCAACAATAGCAGTTTTTATTGCTAACATATTTCTATTTGCTAATTTTTCCTTTGTTTCTTCATCTGTTTTAATAACTTTAATTGATTTTACATCATATATTGAACTACAGTATGATCCTTCATAGGTTTGCGCTATGTCTGGGGTGTACTTTGGATTAATATTTATAACTTTAATAGTATCACCCACTTTTAAATTAGAGGAATCAATTTTGTTCCCATTTATGTCTTTTATTCTTGCATTCTCAGTAAAGAAAGAGTAAAACTCCCATTCAGGCATTTCAACATTAATTTTATTATTATCTATGGAATTTACTTTACAAAAATATGTAGTATTTCCATAGAAATTATATGTATCTTCTTTAAGATATAAATATACATAACTGCCAGAAGTTACACTTGACTTATCTATTTCATTAAAATTTTCATCTTGTAAAATAATATCATCAAAATCGTAACTATAATTAGCACCACCAAATACGTTACCTGCATAAATTAGTTTGTCAGATATTTCTGCTATAGTAAATGTGTGTACTCCTATTTTTCTGTCCAAATAAATCACTAAACTAAAAATTCCTATAATTGCAAAAACTAATAAAATGCTTACAATGATTATAATTTTTGTTCTTTTCTTCATAAGCTTCCCCCTTTTAAATCTTTGAAATTTAAAATTTCTTTTTTTATTTTATATCATTATTTTTATAAAAACACAATACTTTATTTGAATGTAATTTTGAAGACCTTCACCTCTTCGGTAGCCTATTATGGCTTTTCTGAAGGCCATTACGAACGCCAGGAAATCAACCGTGACAAGAACGGTATTCCAATTCAAAACAGGCTTGGATACCTTACTTCCACTGTTTCGCGGAAAAGCAAGGTATATCCTTGCAGGTTTTCTACAGAAGAGGAGGCTCTGGCGGCCTTGTCGAAGGTCTATCAAAAGGTGGTCGCTCGTAACTCAAAGCACACATACCCGTGCTTTGAGGACTGCTTGCGGGTGATTGAGCCCGAATGCATGAGGGTTCATCCTGAAATGCATGGCGTTAAGCTCGTTATGAAACCGCTTGATTAACCTTCAAATTGCCACTCCTATAATAAGGAGTGGCAATTTTTTTCCGATTTAGAAAAAAAATTCCCGGCTATGCCGGAGAATTCTTATTTTTTGTTTTTAAACACAATATTTACTCTATCAACTAGGTCTTTATTTGTTTTTGTAGCTATCATTTGTGATAATAATTGTTCAACTATTTCTGATTGAGGCATAGTTGACATTGCTTTTCTTAGTGAGTAAACTGCACTAAGCTCTTCTTTTGTTAGTAATAAATCTTCTCTTCTTGTTCCAGATTTATTTATGTCTATTGCTGGGAATATACGTTTTTCTGAAAGTGACCTATCAAGTACAACTTCCATATTACCGGTTCCTTTAAATTCCTCAAATACAACATCATCCATTCTACTTCCTGTTTCAACTAATGCAGTAGCTAAAATTGTTAAACTTCCTCCATTTTCAATTTTTCTAGCTGCTCCAAAGAATTTTTTAGGTTTATGTAATGCTGCTGGATCTAGACCTCCAGATAAAGTTCTTCCTGATGAAGGAATAGTTAAGTTATATGCTCTTGCTAACCTTGTAATACTATCTAGCAATATAACAACATCTTTTTGTTGTTCAACAAGTCTTTTTGCTCTTTCTAGCACCATTTCAGCAACTTTAGCATGATGTTCTGGTAGCTCATCAAATGTTGAATAAATGACATCACCTTTTATAGATCTTTTCATATCTGTAACTTCTTCTGGTCTTTCATCTATAAGAAGAACTATAAGTTCTATTTCTGGATTATTTATAGAAATAGCATTTGCTATTTTTTTGATTAATGTTGTCTTTCCAACTTTAGGTGGAGCAACTATCATACCTCTTTGTCCTTTGCCTATTGGACAAATTAAATCTATCATTCTAGTTGCATATTCATTTGGGGTTGTTTCTAGTTTTAATTTTTGATATGGATAAATAGGTATTAAATCATCAAATTTTTTTCTTCTATATGCCTCTTCTGGTGGTTGACCATTAACTTCTCCAACATATATAAGTGCTGGGAATTTTTCTCCCTCTTTTGGTGTACGTGTAATACCTTTTATTTTATCACCATTATCTAGTCTAAAACGTCTTATTTGTACAGGTGAAATATATATATCATCTGGTGTAGATAAGTAGTTTTTTCCTCTTAAAAAGCCATAACCATCTGGTAAAATTTCTAATATACCCTCTGAAATTTTGTCGTCTGGGCTAGTTAATTTGTATCCATCTACATATCTAACTTCTACTTCTTGCACAGTATCCTTTTCTTCATTTTCTTTATTTTCCTCTGTTGTTTCATTATTTGTTTCATCATTATTACTGTGCTCTGATACATGATTATTAGTTTGTTTAGCAGTGTCGCTATTTTGATTATTTTCGTTACTTTCTGTGTCTTCTTTTTCAGCTGATAATAATTTAATTAACTCGTCTTTTTTAATTTTTGAAACGTATTTGATACCTCTTTCTTTTGCTAATTGTCTTAGCTCAACAAGAGTACATTCTTCTAAATTCATATATAATTGTTCCTTTCTTAAGGGCTTTTAAAAATTAAGCCTTGTTTTATTAATTTTATAGATTTTTAAAAGATAAAACTAATGTATGTAAATTCATTGACTAATTTAACAAAAAACTTATGATGCAATGATATTTTAAACTCTAGTAAATGATTTTATAGAATTTAAAAACATTTATGAAAATCTACATTTTTATTATACAATAAATTACAAAATTTGTAAATAGTTTCTGGTAATTTTTTACATTATTATTTATGATTTTTGTAATATTTTACTTGTTGAATAATATTTTCTATATGCATTGTTGCTTTTAAGAACAAAAAATTTTGCTTAACTAAAGCAAAAAGCACCATAAATAAATATGGTGCAAAAATATTTTATTTATTTATATCTATATAAACTCTTTCATTTGGCAAATACATATCAAGCTGTTCTCTAGCTTGCTCTTCTAAGTAATCTGTAGAGTTTAGATTTTGAATGGTTTCATTTAATTCAGCTTGCTCTTTTTTGGCTGATTCTATTTGGCTCTCATATTGTTTGCTTTCTGTAGCATATGAATTGAGAGTACTTTGCTGTGTAATAAACACATGAACAACATATATTAATATTAGTACTAATAATGTATATTTTAAAAGTTTTTTCATAAGTATCCTATCTTTCTAATTAATAATAGATTTTATTTGCTAATGTATGAGTAAAATTAGTCTTTGTCAAAATAAAACATCTATTATTATTATTCTACAAAAAATGCTAAAATCCTCTTTAATTTTCGACTTTTTTATTCTTTTTTGTCTTAAAAAACATTTGGTACAGTTTATTATTTTTAATAAATGCTCCATTAATTTTATTATTTTTTCTTTCTTTTACCTGCTTTTTTGGCTTTTTATTAAGATTTTTGCTAATATTTTTTAAATTTATACAAATTATGCATTTAACTTTTTTGTTTATTTTTAAAAATAGTCTTAATGGTATAAGTATTATGCTGATTATTTTTTTTATTATTTTTTTAAGCAATTCTAAAATATGTACAGAAATATTCATAAAATATTTACTTATTGTAAAATAATAGGTTATGCCACCTATGCAAATTGCCGCAAACATAAAAAATCGTATTTCTCCTGAACTTATAATAAATATTAAGTAAATTAAAAATACAGCAACTAATATCCAAAATATTACGTCTTCAATACCAGTCATCAAATCCGTTGTTTTTACAGTTTTTCTTAAAGCTCTAAAAACGTCATATAAAAGACAGATTACTAGTCCAGCAATAAAATAAATAAGGAAAATACCTATTTGACTATTTAAAAACGCACTCATATTGCAGTTTCCTTTCGCAAGTAATTTATACCGAAATTATTTTTATAATATAGTTTTATCTATATTAAAAGGTTGTTTCCTTAGGCTAAATTATTTAAATATTTTTCCAAGTAAGCTACTATTCTTTTTTTCCTCTTTATCGCTGTATGTAAGTGCAACTATGTTTCCTTCAATAATTACGTCTTGCGTATCAATACTAAGTTTGTTTATTCTTAAATCTTCTCCTTTTATTGTAAGCATGCCTAGTTCTGTTTCTAATATAACAATTTGGTCATCAAAACTAAGTACATCAATTACTCCCGATATTGTGAGCTTTTCCCTATTTTCTAAGATTAGATTTTGAATTGTAGATGAGCTATCTTTAAAAGTTGTCTTGCGTTCTTCTTGTATCATAATTACCTCCTAAACTTGTCTATATTTAATTTCATAATTAATTATATTCAGGAGATAATTTATTTATGACTCCATAGCACTTTTTATTGATATAAAAGTAGTTACTATTCACTATTATATTTCTCAACTAAGTCTCCAATATACATTCTTCCACATAAAAAAATACAAATAGTGAATAGTAACAAAAATCATTAAATATATTTTTTTTCAAGTAATGCATTGTGCAAATCATTTAAGTATTTTGTGTCTATAATACTATCGAACAAAACAGATATTTTGCAAGCCGAAACGTCTATATCTACAATATTATTTTTTGTTTCTTCTAGTGATTTTAATATTAATTCAAGTATTTCTAGATGATTAGATACACCAGAGCCTACAATAGATATTTTTGTTACAGATTTAATTGTAGTAATTCCTTTTTCCTTGTCTAACAATTTTTCAAGTTTTGCTCTATTGACTTTGTTTAATGTAAAGTTAAGCCTTTCATTTTCATAATTATATTTGCCAATTTTTATGTTATTTTTTGTTAGTTTTTTTAATAAATCATATGGATTTTTCATTTTATCTATTTGCACTATTAAAATATTATCATTTTTTATAATACTTTTAATAGCCGTTTCTTCCATATTGCTACAAATTTCTGTTCCTTTATTTTTATTGAATGTGCAAGCGGCAATAATTGGCATATTATACTTTTCAGCAAGCTCTACACAGCGGTCATGAAGAACTTTAGCACCTTCACCAGAAATATATGACATCTCTTCATAAGAAATAGAATTTAATTTATGTGCTAATTTTACATCTCTAGGATCTGCTGTGTAAACACCATCAACATCCGAGAAAATATAGCAATGTGCAGCTTTCACTGCAGCTGCAATTGCAACAGCTGTTGTATCTGATCCACCTCTGCCAAGTGTAGTAATATTTTGATTTTCGTCAATGCCTTGAAAACCTGTTACAATAACTATGTTTCCTTTTTCAAGTTCTTTATTCATTCTTGTAACATCTATATTAATTATTTTTGAGGATTGATAATCCGAGTTTGTATAAATGCCTGCCTGCCAACCTGTAAGTGAAATGGCTTTATGACCAAGCATTGTAAGCAAAATTGCAAGTTTTGCTGCTGACATTTGCTCACCAGTGCTTAAAAGTGCGTCCATTTCTCTTTCATTTGGCACTGCGCTTAATTCTTTTGCCTCTTTTATTAGATTGTCTGTTGTTTTTCCTTGAGCAGAAACAACGCAAATTATTTTATTTCCTTCTTCTTTAAGTTCAATTATTTTTTTTGCAACAATATTTAGATTAATGTTGTCTGAAAGTGAGCTTCCTCCAAATTTTAATACAATTGTATCCATTTTTTCCTCTTTTAAAAATAAATATAAATAGAAAATTTAATTATAAAAATTCTATTTTTGACATATTATTATGTCTATTACATTATATGTATTTTTGCTTACTTAAGTTCATACTCTAAAAGCCCAAATACATACTTATAAAGCATAATTACTTACTAAAAGCATATAAGATTATTGAAACAATGAAAAGAATAATTAAAAGGATTCCAATTACTATTCCTATTGCCTTATGAAAATTCTTCTTTTCTTCGTTTTGCTTTTTCTCCTCTTCTTCTTCGCTTTTTAAAACCTTTATCTCAAAAGCTTCAAAGAATTTTAATACTTCTTTTTTGCTTAGCATAATTGCTGGAAAAGTGTAAACATTCATCTTTTCTTTATCAACATACTCTGTTATTTCCAACGCGTAATAATAAACTGGTATAAAGAAAAATCGTTTTTCTTTTCTAGTTAGATAAATTCCTATCAGTTTGTTGTATGGAATATTTGTTTCTTGAAAGTTAATCTTAAACTTTACACCATCTTCTTCTAGTTTTACAAAATAAGTTCCATATACTATTGCAAATATGCACAAAGCAAAGAGTAAGAGCAAGGCACAAAGTAGTATATTTAAATTATTCCAGAAAGTAGCAATCAAAAATATTAGAATAACTAAAAATACTATTAAAATTATTTTTCCATAGCTTTTTAGCAAATTGCCTAAATTTGACTTTAACTCAGCTGTTTTAAGCACATTTGTAACTTGGCTAAACTGGCTATGATTACATTTTTGATAAACTTTTTTCCAAGTTAATTTATCTTTTTTGCTTAAGTTTGACTTTTTACTATGATTTTTACTGTTCTTAACAGCTTGCTTTTTATTTTCTATATTACTCATTACTTGTTCCCTTCAATCATTTTTTTCGATTACAGTCAATTATCATTTATAATGTTTAAAAGTTTTAATAAATTATTTGCCTGTAACTAATCTTAGTGTATCTCTTGCAATAACTAGCTCTTCGTTTGTTGGTACTATCCAAACTGGTATGCTAGAGTCATCACTTGATATACATATTTCTTCTGACTTAGCCTGATTTTTTTCATCATCTATTTTTATTCCCATGAATTTCAAGTTATCACAAATGCCTTTTCTTACTCTCGTTTGATTTTCACCAACACCTGCTGTAAATGTTATAACATCTATTCCTTGCATTGATACAGCATATTTTGCTATTGTTTGAGCTATAATGTATTTGTAATAATCTAAAGCAAGCTTAGCTCTTTCATTTCCTTCATCTACAGCTGCTTCTATATCTCTTACATCTTTGCTGACTCCTGAAATTCCCCATAGTCCTGATTCTTTATTAAGCATATCGTCCATTTCATCTGGCGACAAATTTTCATTTTTCATTAAAAATGTAACAATTGATGGGTCTAAATCTCCAGAACGTGAACACATTGGAATTCCTGAAATAGGTGTTAGTCCCATTGATGTTTCAACTGATTTACCATTTTGTATTGCGCATATACTTGCACCTTGACCTAAATGGCAATTAACGATTTTTAAATCTTCTACATTTTTTCCCATAAGCTCTGCAATTCTGCGTGATACATAGTAGTGAGATGTTCCATGGAAACCATATTTTCTTATTTTATATTTTTCATAATATTTATATGGAATTGGATAAATATATCTTTCTTCTGGTATTGTTTGATGGAATGCTGTATCAAATACTGCAACCATTGGCTTTCCTGGCATTAACTCTTGGCAAGCTCTTATACCAATTAAAGAACATGGATTGTGTACTGGTGCTAAACTTGAACATTCTTC
>CALXZV010000025.1 GCA_944393335.1 uncultured Clostridia bacterium
GCAATTACTTGTAGCTCTAGAGTTTTATTCATTTATTTTTATTTCTTGTTTTTTCCACAACAACGGGTTATGAGAATGGGTTGACCGTTTCGTGAACTTTAGTGAAATCAATGGTTTTAGCTAGTTTTTCAACACCTTCGGGTATTTTATATTGTCGAACATTTGTGTTTTTTTAGGGCATTTTTTGAGAAGTTTTTCCCCAACTTTTCCCCAAGTGATTTATACATATGTTCGTATAAAATTTAGATATTTATGGGAAACTAAAAATTTATTTTTGGAGGTTTTAGAAATGAATAATAAAATTACTTATCACAGAGAAGGAGATTATTTAATTCCTGATTTGTACATAAAAAATTTTAATAGAAGTAACTATCGCATTGGAAAGTATGGACATTTGAGACTTAATTATTTGAAAAATCATAATAAAGGTTATTATATTGAATTAATGATTAGCGGAACTTTATCAGAACATTTAGCTGGTGTTGATAAAGAAGCTAATAAAAGAGTATCAGATATTATTAAAAGGTTGGCTGAAGCTGAAGGAATTGATGAGAACTTGAAACTGGCTAATCAGTTGGAATGGGTTCAATCTATGAATAATATTAAAAATAGAGCTGAAGAAATTGTTTTTAGTGAATTGATTTATGTGTAGGAGGTATTAGATATGAGTAATTTTAGAGAGGTAAATAATGATATTTTGAAAGATTGGTTATTATTTAGAGAGGATGAACTTTCTTCTCTTATTTGTGATGAAGATAGAAAGCATTGGGTTTATTTTGATGAGATTTCAAAGAAGATTCTTGATAGTATTCCTAAGCAAAATAGAGCTTTTGTTCAAAAGCAACTTAATGTTCTTGATGATAATTTCTTAGATTATCTTGGCTATTGGAATGAAAAGTATTATAGGAATGGGTTTGTTGATGGAGTGCAAATGATTATGGGATGTAGTGAGGAATAAGGAATTTACAATTGTGCCACAAAATCACAAAAATGTGGCACAATTGTAAAAACAACAAATAGTTTTCAATAATTTCTTCTTTTTTTCACATAACATCTATACTTCGTTTAATCCATTAGCTAATTTTTTTATTATTCTTAAAAGATCATATGCATCATCAATTTTAACTATTATTCTTTGCCCTATTGAATAACTTGAATCTTCAGATTTATCTATATATTTTTGATCTACAATTCCATTATTATGTTCAATTACATGTCTTCTTTGAAAATATAAGTTCATTTTTTTCAACTCTGAATCATTTAACCATTTATCATATCCATAAGAAGTAATCTTTTTAAATAACTCTGAACCTTTTTCTACTATTTGAAAATCATTTACTCTTACTTCATTTTCCGATAAACTCCTATATTTCATTTCAGCAAATTTTTGATATGCCGATACAACATCTCCTAAAGTACCTTCTATCATACTTCTAACCATAGTTTCTGCTTTGTCATCACCATATGATTCAGAAAACATTTTTTTCATTTCTAAAGTAGAATCTAACATTTTTTCAATTGTGTCAAGAGATTCTTCAAAAACATCTTCTGCCGAATTATATCCGCAGCATGGGCAAAAATATGCACTTCCTATAACACTATACCTAGTCCCACATTCTTTGCACTTTATATCCAAATTCCATTCTTTACTCTGCCCTATTGGATTATTTATAAACGTTATTTTCTTTCCTGGATTATATTTTATTTTTATAAATTTATTACTGCATTTTTCTAATTTTTTAAAACTTTTATTTAATTCTTTATCAAGATATGACATTGCATAATTTTGTGCTATATTTCTCATTTCTTCTAACTGTTCTTGTGTCCACCATTTATCAGATGTATCTATATGACCACACATAGGACAATGCACTTCTTTATCAGAAACATTATTTTCCCAATCCTCCATATTTATTTTAAATTTATATAAGCATTGTTCATTTGGACATTCTCTATCTAAATAACCTTTTTCATCTAATTTTAATTTTATTGGTATACTAATCATTTCTTTTCTCCTTTCATATGTATTTTTATCTATAACTACATCCATCCATACTCTTTAAACTTTCCACTTATATGATTTATTATAAATGCATTATATCTTTCTCTATGGTTGTTAGAATCTATACTATTAAAATCTTCAAAACTATTAAATTCATCAAAATAGTATATTAAATCTATAAATTGAAAGAAACTATCAAAATAAATAGATATATATGTGCTCCAATAATACTTAGAATACCTTTTAAAATATTTTGCTATATTTTTGTATATTAATAATTGTTCCTTGTTAATTTCAAACCAATTCTTGTCTAATATTTTTCTTTCTCTATATTCTTCATCATCGGTTGTTTTTGTATCTTCATATATAGCTCTCATCATTTTACTAATAAATCCACACATCATATCAGTGCATCTAAGAGTTATACTTTTTTGGGAATCTTTCTCTATTACATTTTTAAATCCTTCTTTTTTACATGCATTTGCAGTATTATTACTTGGATTCCCTTCTTTGTCTATTACCACTCGGACCTCATTTAAACCTAACTCATTAACAAATTTTTTTAATCCTATAAATATATTGTTGTACTTCCATTTTAAATCTATATTTTTCCCATTTATTTCTTCTAAAATTAAAATGCATTCTTTAAATGATATATTCTCATGAACTTTTACTGGATTACCTTCATTTTCAATTATTTTTCTATCTAAAAACTTAATTAATTCTTCTAACAATAAATCGTTTTCTTCAAATATTGCTTTTAACACTTCTTTTGGTCGATATACATTTACTGCTTTTACTATTGAATATACAAAAGATCTATAATCTCTTGCACCCCAAATATTATAATTAAATTGAGTTAAAATATATTCTAATTTACTTATCGCACAAATATAATATATATAATCGCTTTGATTCATTAGTTCCCAAAAATCTTTATATAATTCTAATGATTTTTTATTAAAAGATTTAATACCATATTTATATTGTTCTTTTTTTACTATCTTACTTTTCAACTCATCATTTTCTTTAATAGAAAATTCCTCTTTAAATTTTTCTTCAAATTGTTTGTACAAAATTTCATTTTTATGTACATCTTTTCTTAAACATCCAATTCCCGTCATCACATAATTATCAAAAAATTCTTTATCTTCTATTGTTTTTTTATTTATTTTTCTACTATGAAAAGACTCATCAAAAAAAAATACCATGTTTTTATTTTTATACATTAATCTCATTCCTTTTTTCATTTATTTTCCATTTTTATTTTTATATCAATTAAAACTCTTTTTAACTCTAATAGATTTTCTTTTTTTCTTATCGGTGTTATATTTATGTTTTTAATTTTAGTTATAAAATTTCCTGTAAAAACAATTGAGACTATGGATACAATTGTTGTTGCTAAAATATTTGCTAAACTTTGTTCATTTGTGTTAGTAAAATAAATAGTCAAAATCAATATTAAGATTGGTAAAATAGTATTATTAAAATATTTCTCAATAAAATTCTTTTTAGTATATTTATCTTTTATCTCTTCATTTATCATATCTATAATTGTTTTTATACTTTCTATATTATTAATTTTACACTTTTTCTTTAAAAAAGCTTCCATTTCTTCAATTTCTATTTCTCTATATGCACTTAATCTTTCTTCTCTCATTAGCAATCCTATTATGTCTAATTTTGTTTTCCCTTTTATTTTCTCTTTATATATTTTATTAAGAGGTAAAACATAAGCAAAAAGCAAGAAAACTATAGTCATAAAAAATCTATAAATAATATTATTCCTGTTCTCGCCCATACATTACAGATTAAATTAGTTATTATATTATTAACTATTAATTCTAATAAGAATGTTATTATAATCCCAACAATCCATAATATATAGTTTCTTCTAAAATAGATATTCTCTATACATAATTGACTTTCAAAATAACTTACTATTTTTTCGTACATTTTCATACTCCTTATTTTTTATATTACAAATATATCATTTATATGATGCAAATTTTGTCGAACTTTGTAATTATTTATCAAAAAAAGCAAAATACTTCCATAATTAATATATAATTACTTTATTATCTTGCTTTTCTTTAGTCTATTTAATTATCTTTATTTATAATAAAGCTTTTCATTGTTTCTTCATAATTCTCTGCTAATTGATAGCAATATACCTCTTCAAAATTACTCTCTTTCAAATATGGATATTTCTTCAATAAATTTTTAAAAGCCTCTTCTTGATTATTTCCTTCCGCTTTTCCTAATAATTGTGCATTTTCACAATCAGGTTCTATACTTTCTGAATTTGGCTGATATGTATATCCTTCTGTTGTTAAAAAAATATATTTATTCATATCTATATTCTTCTCCTTCTTCTGCAACTTTTAATTCATAAGTTTCTTCTTCATCTACTGAATAAGTAATTCCATCCTTCTGATTTAATCTACTTTTTAAATATTCTGCTAAATTTTTATCTGTACAATAAATATAACATCCTTTTTGTCCTCTTGTCATTAATGTCCTATAAGTATTTTTTATAATTTCATCAGCAACTTTAACAGCCTTATCAAAGTCTTGTTGAGCCATTTTATATATTCCTTTTATTGATTGATCAGTCTTTGCTCTTTCTGTAACATCTGTAATTATTTTGCCATTTTCATACCTTAAATCATTTCCAATAATTACTCCGACATAATCAAATTCTAGTCCTTGGGCAGTATGTATACAACCAATTTCATTAACAGATTCAGCATCAATTGCCCATGTCTGACTATTTCCTAAATTCCAACTCATTGCGAAGTCGTATTCTGGAATTGTTATATCAAATACATCTGATTTATTTTTTCCATCTTTTATCCAATCCCAACAATATCCTGCAAGTATTCTAGCTTTATTGTTTATTTTATTTTTTTCAAATATTATATCTCTTACCTCATTAGGAGTATCACAAATCTTAATATCATAGTCTAGATCAAATCCATCGCTATTAGCTGTTTTTCTAATGTCTAAAACATCATCCAACCATGCAATATATCCATCAGAACCATTACATCTAAATTGTGATTCTAATTCCATTATTTCTGACTCTCCTCCTGCTTGCTCTATGTATTTTTGTATTTCTGCGACACTTCCAATATCCTTTAGAGTAACCTTTTGTGATTCGTCTATAAAGAATATTGAAAATTTTGATGCATGAATAATTTCTTTTATTTGATTTTCTCCTAGGTTTTGAAACATTCCAGATTTTGCATTTAATCTATGAGCTTCATCAACTACTAAGACATCAAATTCATTTTCTGCTGATTCAACAAATGAACCAGAGCCTTTGAAAAGATTATTTATTCTTGTTTTTCTAAAATCTCCACTTAACTTAGTAGCATACACATTTCTAGGTGCTGCATTTTTTGTTACATAAGAGCACACCATATTTTCGTTTGTCAATTTTACTAGTAAATTAATTGCAAGAACTGATTTGCCGGTTCCTGGTCCACCTTTAACAATTAAAACTCTTTTACTTCCATCTCTATATGACTTTCTTGCCATTTTTAATGCAGTTTCATATACAAGTTTTTGGTCATCTATCATTACAAATTCTTGATTACCTTTTAACATACTTGATAAAGCATCTTGTAACGATTTAGATGGCCTAATTTTTCCATTTTCAATCATATATAGAGTTTCTTTGTCATCACCATATTTAATATATTTATTTATGAAATCTCTTAATTTTTCCACATCACCTTTTATAAATGCAGGCGCTTTTTCTAAATAATTTTTATAATCATCTGCTAACAATGTTGGAGGTGTAACTGCTAAATAATTATGTAAGTATGCACATGGATGCAAATCAATTTGTCTTTCTTGGACTGTTTCATTGTAATCTTCTATTGTTGTAGCATATGACCAAGCTTGATATGAAGGATGTGCTACCTCTCTTAATGCATGTCCTGTAAAAGCTTGTACAACTCCATCTTTTCCACTAACAATATTAGCCTCTGTCCATTGTTTCAATTCAACTATAATTGCTGTATTTTTTAATTTTCCATCTTTACCTGTTATTATAAAGTCTACTCTTTTAGATGTATTCGGTATTTTAAATTCAATAGCTATTCCTACATTTCCTGGTATTTTGTTATCTATTAAAACTTTCATCATATATTGCATAGAATTATTCCATGCTTTTCTTTCTGATTCAGATGTATGATATCCCATCTTTTCATAAAATTTTCTATCTATATTTTCTTCAATTCTATCTTGTACAACATCTTCCACAAATAATTGCTTTGTTGCTTCATATACTATCATAATAATTGCCCCCAATAATTATTATTTAACTTTTACATCCTATCCAAAACTTATTAACGTAGTCTTTCTCTATAGCTAATCTTAGTTCATCTACTTCTTTTCCTTTTATATTGTTATCTTGTAATTTTCTTAACAAATTTTCATTTCTTACTTTCAATTTATCTATATCATTCTTAGTTGGAATAACATTACTCTTACTCGAATTACAACTTTTATGTACATAAACTAAATTCCATAAATCATCTGAATATAAATATGACCAAGGTATAACATGATCAATACTTATCTCTTTTTCTTCTATGCTTTTATCACAAATAAAACATTTTTTATTAGGATTTTCTTCATCTAAATATTTTCTAAACTTGGATAAAGAATTTCTTTTTACTTCTTGCTCATCTATAATTTTTACTTTTCTATTAATTCTAGGAGAACTATTGAATGTTTCTAATATTAATCCCCATCTATAATTAATCAAATCAAATAAATCTTCACTATTCTCTTTTAATATTATTAAATTTTTAATGTCTATAGTTATTTTATTTTCTTCTTTAGAATATTTATATATTTCCTCATGATTTTTTCCATCTATAAATGTAAATCTCCAACTCACATCTGCTTTTAATGTTTTTGCTATATCTTCAATACATTTTTTATATTCATCTTGTAAATTCTCTTTTATAAAATATTCTATTCTTTCAAATCTAACTGGTTTTCTATTTCCTATATATTTATAATACTCTTCAATTAATTGTTTTACTTTTTGTAATATAACTGGTGTTTTTAGCAAGTTACTACCTTGTATTAAATCAAAATAAATAGTTTGATTCCAATAATATTTAATATATTTTTGGGCTATTGTTTTTAAATCTATATCAACTAAATATTTATCTTCTTCAATTTCTAATGATATTTCTACTAAAGCTTTTGCCCAAGCCATTTTATATGTATTATCATAATTACATTCCCTTATAATTCTTTTAAAAATAGTATAAAAATTATTCTCCATCATCTAATACCTTTTCTAAAAATATTCTTTCTTTAAAAGCTCCTCTTTTTTCAATTTTGTTTTTTCTTATGCTTTCAAAATCTTCGATTGATACATTTTTAGAATCTAATATTCCATATATTACTTCGACTATATCTGCCAATTCTTCTACATTATTATCTTCTAAATATTCTTTAACTTCTTCTTGTAATTTCTTGTTTAATTCACTTATATATTCTTCTTTGCTTAATATTTTTGTTATAGGTCTTCTATTTTCTTTTTCTATGATTTCCGGTATTTTATCTCTAACTAATTTATTATGAATTTTCATAGTCTACCTCCATATTTAACTTATTTATTATAAAAATATCTGCTGGTGCAAACTTATAGTTGTAAAACTCTTTTCTATCTATCCACTTAGCATCTTCATGTTCATTTAATACAATATTTCCACCAAGAATTTTGCATTTTAATGCAATTAAGTTAATATCTTTCTCTGGATAATTAAATATTTTTTCATCTATATATCCTTCAACTTTAGTATCAATATTTAATTCTTCTCTCAGTTCTCTCACAATTGCGTCTTCACGTGTTTCATTTGGTTCAATCTTACCACCTGGAAATTCCCATAATCCGCCTTGTGATTTTTTTAAATTTCTTTGTGTTATTAAGATTTTACCATTTTCATCTATTATTACTGCAGCTACTACATTTATCATAATTTACTCCTATAAAATATTTTTATTTGCCTCTGAAATAAATTTACCTGGTATTGCATTGTTTAATTTCCATACAAAGCTTACCGGTTTATTTCCTTGATGGCTAACATGTCTACATTCTCCTAAATATATATACGGACTTGCTTTTCCATCAACATTTCTATATTCTCTAACAAATAAAGATACTCTTCCATTACTATTAATATATCTTTGTATATTTTTACTTTCTTGTGTATCTCTATTTTGACTTTGCCAATGAAATAAATTTTCACTAATTGCATAATCTTCATATAATGTTGATTCAGAAAATTCTTTATCAGATTTATTTAATGTTATAAAGAATATATCTAAATCCTTGTCTTTAAAATATCTTACACCTTCTAATACAGGTCCATAAAATTCTTCTGTATAATACTCTAATCCTGCTAAAATTTGAGTTTGTGTATATGCACAATGAACCTCTAATGGGCATTCAAAATCATAACTATTTTTTAAAGGTACACAATTGATTTTTTCAAATAAAATATTTAATATTTCTAAAATTTCTGTCTTAAAGTTGCTGTTTTCAACTAATTTCATAATTCCTTCTTGTATTGAGGTAAAGCCATTCTTTTCAGGTGTTCCTACATAAAATGTATAATATAACATATTTCTTAATATTATATTTTCTTTATTCATTTCAATATTAGGATTGTTTATATATTCAATAGCAAATTTTAATAATTTAGGTGAATCCATTGATAATAAGTTTGGTATTCTTCTACTTATAAATTCCTCGTTATCACATTCAAAGTCAGATATTACTGCTGCCATTGCACATAATCTTGAAAATGTTCTATTACTTTTATAAAACTCATTTATTTCGATATTGTTATACTCTAAGAAATTCTTCAAATTAAGTTCTTTGCCACTATCATTTTCAAAATATTTTATCTTACTAATTAGAACATCTTTATTATTTTTTAATCCTTTTATGTTTCTAAGAACGTATTCTTTGGCTTGTTTTTCTAATTTTATAAAGCATCCTTTAGGTAATTGTACAAAACCATTCTTTACATAGTTTTCAACCGACTGTTTTGTCTTACCTATTAGAGCTCTATACTTATCCGCAAATCTATAATTTTTATTAGATTGCCCTATAAAGTCTAATACAGTTAAACAATCTTTTCCTTCACACAACCTTAAACCTCTTCCCAATTGTTGCAAAAATATTGTTAAACTTTCTGTTGGTCTTAAAAATAATATTGTATTAATCTCAGGAATATCTATACCTTCATTAAATAAATCTACTGTAAATATAAATTTTATATCTCCATTTTTTAAATTCTTGCTTACATTTTCTCTGACTTCTTTGTTACTACTTCCTGTAAGCGCAATTGAAGGTATTCCTGCATTATTAAATTCTTCTGCCATAAATTCTGCGTGTTTTATACTTACACAAAATCCTAATCCTTTTACTTCATCTATATCACTTACATATTTTATAGTATTTGTTATTATATCTTGTGCTCTTCTTTTTGCTATTTCTGTATCTAATACATATACATTCTCAAGTTCAGAAACTTCATATCCACCTTTTGTCCATTTCAAATTAGACAAATCAACAAAATCTGATACTCCAAAGTATTGAAATGGGCATAACAATTTATTATCAATTGCTTCTGGTAGTCTCATTTCATATGCCATTCTTTTATCAAAATATTTTGTTATATCTGCACCATCCATTCTTTCTGGTGTTGCCGTTAATCCTAATAATATTTTAGGTTTATAATATTCTAATAATTTTTGATAAGACTGCGCAGCACCATGATGAACTTCATCTATTACAATATAATCATAAAAATCTGGTGTAGTTCTTTCTAATAATTTACTTGAATTTAAACTTTGAATACTCACAAATAAATTCTCTATCGATTCTGGTTTATTATTTCCAACTAGTAATTCTCCAAAATTTAAATCTTTACAAATATATCTAAAGGTATCTCTACTCTTCTTTAAAATTTCTTCTCTATGCGCAACAAATAAAAGTCTTGCTCTAGGATTTTCATCTCTAAATCTTTTGTAATCAAAAGCAGATATTACTGTTTTTCCAACTCCTGTTGCTGCAACAACTAAATTTCTATATCTGCCAAAAACTTCTCTTTCAGCTTGCAAATTTTCTAAAATTTCTTTTTGATATGAATATGGTTTTATATCAAATTCAAAAGTCATATCATTTTCGTTTTTCTTTGATTTTTGCAATGCATTTTTTAAAAACATTCTACTTTTTTCACTATTATCAAACGTTTCAAACAAACTATCATTCCAATATGTTTCAAATGTTGCATTTATCTTTGTTATTATTTCAAAAGATTCTTTTTCTGATAATTTTACATTCCACTCTAAGCCTGTTGACATTGCTACATTTGACATATTTGAGGAACCCACATAAGCTGTAGTAAATCCGTTTTCTCTTTTAAATATATAAGCTTTTGCATGTAATCTTGTTCTTTCAGTATCGTATGAAACTTTTATTTCTGTATTTGGTAGCTTTGCCAATTCTTCTACTGCTTTAAAATCAGTGGCTTCCATATATGATGTTGTTATTATTTTTAGTTTTTTACCATTTTGAGAGAATTCTTTTAACTCATCTAATATAGTTCTTAGTCCACTCCATTTTATAAATGACACTAGCATGCATATTTCATTACAAGACACTATTTCTTTTTTCATTTCTTCATTTAAGTTAGGTTCCTTTTTAGAGCCTGTAAATAAAGATGTTCTTGAAATAGATGTTTTCGGTCTAATAACTTTATTATTAAAATCTGTATTATTTATTTTTTCATAAACATATGTTAAGACCTCTGCACTATCACTAACTTTTAACTCCTCAAACTCACTATCTTGTAATCTTTCTTTTAATAATTGTATTATTTCATTACACAATTCTATTTGTTTTAGCAAATATTCTTGTGGCTCTGATATTCCGTCCCTAACATACTTTAATGCGGTTTTTGTTATATTTGCAATATATTGAGTCAATATATTTTTTGCTTCTTCTGGATCTAGTTTTTCTTTTCCAATCAATAATTCATCATTATCTATTTCCTTTAATATTTTTTTGTTAATTATTTCTTCATATATACCGTTTTTCATATATTACCTCATTTACAACTTATTGTATTTTGTGCTTACTCCCTTAGCTTTTTCTACTGGATATTTCTTTTTTGTTTTTTCTAATTTTTTCATTATTATTTCTTCTGGACTAACTTCTAATTTCATAGCCATTTGTATGCAATATGTAAAAACATCTGCTAATTCTTCACATACTTCTTCTTTATTATAATTTTCACTATCCCATTGAAAACATTCTAATAATTCCCCAGCTTCAATTGATATTGATTTAGCTAAATTTTCAGGAGAATGAAATTTATCCCAGTCTCTTTCTTCATTAAATTCTTTTATTTCTTTCATTAATTCTTCCAAAGCATGCACCTCCATAGATTACATTTGATTCTTCTAATATATCTTATATCATAATTTTCTATTTTTTTCCACAATTCAACAATTATTTATAAAAAAATAGAAGTATTTCTACTTCTATTTAATCTTTATTTTGATTGGAACTTTATTATTTATCTCTGTAATTATTGGAGTATACAAATCTATCTCTTGACTTGGTGTTTCTAAAGATACTATCAATGAGTATCTTACTTTATTATTGTATTTTTCCAATTTATCTTTTTCTTTCCACCATCCAGATGTTGGATATACTGCAATATAATTTGATTGACTAAGATCAGCAGCAGTACCTTCCCATGTATCAGAATGTACAGAGCCAATACATCTATTATTCTTTCCTAAAGTCCATCTGTCGCTTCCACTACTTCCATTTCCCTTATCATCATCATTTTCTCTCATTAATTTGTTGATTCTCTTTTTAAAATCTTCTTCGTTTTCATCTGAATTATTTACTTCAAATCTCAAATTACAAGAAGCATATTTATACTTATCTTTCCATCCTCTTTCTCCTGGCAATGGCTCTATAAAATATGATAATGTTACTTTCATCTTTACTATTTCAGCACCTAAATTCAAAAGAACTTCTTTTGGCCATGGTAACTTATGTAGATTCATTTCCTTTATCTTTATGCTGGATTTTCCTTTTACATATGGTTGTATTTCATCTTCAATAATCATATTTACACTATTATTACTACATTTAATCGCTTTAGATAAGTTAGGAACGCCATATCCAAAAAATCTTAATAGTTTAGAATATTCTGCCTTTTTTCCAGTTTTAATAAACCTATTCTTCATTTTTTCTGTCCAATCAGCAGAATGAATCATTAGTCCTCTTATTGTCTCTGAATTATAGTCTTTATATTTAGCTTGTATCTCAGCTGCAATAAAAGATGCCTGTGCTACTGCTGCACTGGTTCCATAAATAGTACCAAATATTCTATCTGTTGGTTTATTGTGAGCTGTTAATAATGATAAATCGTCA
>CALXZV010000026.1 GCA_944393335.1 uncultured Clostridia bacterium
CAATAATGGTGCTAATATTTTATATGATTATCAAATAGAAAAATTTAGTGATAAAGATATACAATGCTTGCACAAAAGAATTTGCCATATGGCAGAGCAAGCTTTGCAAAATGTAAAGCTTAAAGATATTTCTATTTTGTGTGATGATGACGAAAAAATAATAAATGAATTTAATGATACTGATTTTGATTATGATAAAAATGAAAGTTTAGTTAATATTTTTGGAAAAGTTGTTAAAGCAAACGCTAATAAAACTGCATATATTTTTAAAGGGCAAACTTTAACATATAAAGAATTAGATGAAAAGTCTAATATTCTTGCTAATTATTTGATTAGCAAAGGCATAACTAAAAATGATGTAATTGGCATAATGTTTAATCGTTCTTTGAATATTCCTATTTCTATGTGGGGAGTTTTAAAAACTGGGGCTAGTTATATGCTTATTGACCCTAGTCTACCTCAAGATAGAATTAATTATATGCTAACAAATGCGAATGCAAAATTTGTTTTGACTAATTTGTACATTAATTATGATTCTATTAACATTGACAATATTTTACTAAAAGAGGAACAAAATTCCAAAAATACTTTAAACGAAAACAGCAGTAAAAACTTGTCAAATAGCGAATATGAAAATAACACTAAAAATAAAGATAATAAATGTGTTCTACCTAAAGTAGAATCATCAAATGAAGATAGATTTTGCATTAATTACACATCTGGTTCTACTGGTACTCCTAAAGGCGTAGAACTTAAAAGGATAGGAATTATTAACCTATTAAATGGTTATAAAAAGCAAATAGGCTCTCACGAATGCAACACATTTTTAAGTTCTGCAACAGTGGCTTTTGATATTTTTATTGTTGAGAACTTTGTATCAATTCTTGATGGAAAGACCGTTGTTTTTGCAGATGATGATGAGCAAAAAATACCTGCATTTACTAGTAAACTTATTAAAGATTATAATGTAGATTTTCTTTTGGCTACACCTTCAAAACTTGATTTATTACTTACAGAAACTGATTGTTTAAAAAATGTTAAGATTATTCAAGTTGGTGGCGAAGTTTTGAAAAATACTTTTTATAAGAAGTTAAGAAAAGCTACTAATGCAAAAATATATAATAGCTATGGCCCTTCTGAATGTACTGTTTGTGCATCAAATAATTTAGTTACAGAAAATGACCTAAGCATAGGCTATCCTTTTACAAATACCAAAATATATATTATGAATTCTAAAAATGATATTTTGCCTATTAATACTAGAGGAGAAATTGTCATTAAGGGTGATGGCGTAGGCATTGGATATTTAAATAAATATGATTTTAATGGTATTTATCATACTGGAGATTTAGGTATGATATCTGCAAATGGTAAGTTAATTTATTTTGGCAGACAGGATAATCAAATAAAATTACATGGCTTACGTATTGAATTAGACGAAATTACCAACAAAATAATGCAATTGCACAATGTAAATAATGCTGTAACTGTTATAAAACAAGTAAATAATATGGATTGTATTTGCTCTTATGTGCAATCAGACTCTAAAATTGATGAAAATGAATTTAAGCAACTACTTTCAAAAGTTTTACCTAAATACATGGTACCTTCACATATTGTAGAGTTAGATACATTTCCTATAACTTTAAATGGTAAAATTGATACTAGGAAATTGCCTGATATTACCATCAAAGAAGAAGAATTTGTAGCAAGCAGTACTAATACTGAAAAGAAATTAGAAAAAATATGCAAAGAAATTTTTAATATGCCAAAAATTAGTGTAAAAGCAAATTTCTTTGACATTGGTGCAGATTCTCTTGCAATTATTAGGTTTGTATCTGAAATATACAGTAAAATGAATTTAAAAATTGCAATACAAGATATTTATACTTACCCTACAATTTATGATTTAGGAAAGCACATTGACATATTAAAATCTGAAGGAAGTAATGATACAAAAATTGTAGCTAAAAATGTTATTAAAAAGCACAAAGAAGCTAAGTTTTATCCTGTAACTTCTGCTCAAAGAGGTATATTTTATGAAGTTAATATGGAGAAGAATAGTTTAGCTTATAACACTCCTTTTGGACTAGTTTTTAGTAAAAAACCAGATATAAAAAAATTGGAATCTGCAATTGGACAAATACTAAATTCTCACGATGCTTTTAAAACATATTTTGTTTTAGAGAACAATGATGTAGTACAAAAACTTGTACCAAAAGTAGAATTTAGTTTAAAAACTTGTAATTATAAAAATGAGAACTTTATACAGCCCTTTGATTTGTCTAAAGCTCCTTTAGTGCATATTGAGTTAGATCATTATGATAATAAATATTTATTGCAACTAGACGTTCATCATATAATTTGTGATGGCTCTTCAATAAGTATTTTTATGAATGAGCTTTGCAGTTTGTATAATGATTTAACATTAAATAATTCTGATGAACAACATGATGATAAATCTAGCAAGGATAAATTAAAGACTCAAAGCAAATCAATTTCTGACAGCAATTCAAACAAAATCGACTACATTGATTATGCTGTTTCAAATCAAATAAGCCAAGATGACGAAGATTATTGGCTAAACCAATTTAAAGATGAAATACCAATTTTAAATATGCCTACAGAATTTGATAGAACAGCAACAAGGTCATACGAAGGAAATAATGTATATTTTTCATTAGAAAATTTAGCAGATATTTCAAATATATGTAAAAAATACAATGTTACACCATATATGTTTTTGCTAGCTTGTTTTTACATATTGCTTTATAAATATACAATGCAAAATGACATAGTTGTAGGAACTCCTGTTATTGGTAGAAACAATCCTGAGCTTAGTGATGTTATTGGAATGTTTGTAAATACTTTAGCAATTAGGCAAAATGTACAATCTACCAACAAGTTTTCTGACTTCTTGGAGTTAGTAAAAAATAATTGCTTAAATGCTTATTCTCATCAAACATATCCTTTTGATGAACTTGTAAAAAAGCTAAATGTTATAAGAGATTCAAGTCGTAACCCTGTATTTGATGTACTATTTACATATGAAAGTGAGGGTATGCCCCAATTTAATTTTGGCGGAATTTCTGTAGACTATTATGTACCAGAAAATAAAACTTCTAAGTTTGATTTTTCATTGGAAGTTACACCTAATGATTCTGGTTTTAACTTAAGACTTGAGTATTGTACAAAATTGTTTAGCAAACGTTTTATGCAAGATTTACTTGATTGCTATAACAATATCATTAAGGCAGTTATTAATAATAACGATATACAAATTTCTAAAATACAAATGCTTTCAAATATTCCAAATGTTTATCCTATTTTGGAATATCCTAAGGAGTCTACAGTTATAGATTTATTTGAAAAACAAGTTAAGAAAACTCCTAATAAAACTGCTTTAATTTTTGGTGATAAAAAATATACATATAAAGAATTACAGGATAAAGTAAATAGATTAGCTTACCACATACGCCGCTTTGGAGAGCATGAAGTTGTTGGTATGCTTATGGATAGAAGCGATAAGCTTATAATTTCGCAACTTGCTATATTAAAAGCTGGTAGTGGATATTTGCCAATTGACCCTACCTATCCCGAGGAAAGAATTAAGTACATTATTGAAGATAGTGGTGTGGATCTAATTTTAACAGAGTCAAAATATAAAGATATGGTTCCTGTTAAGTCTATCTTGGTAGATGATGAAAATAGCTATAAATCTTATAAAGATTTTAAAACAAATCAAACTCCAAATAGTGTTGCATTTCTAATATACACATCTGGTTCAACAGGAAAACCTAAGGGAGTTATGGTTAAACAGCAAGGTGTTGTTAACTTTATTTGTGGTATGTATAGTAGAATGCCTCTTAAAAATTTAACTATGGTTTCTATTACCACAATGTGCTTTGATATATATGCTTTTGAAAGCCTGCTTCCACTATGTACTGGTATGAAAGTAGTTATGGCAAGTAATGAGGAACAAAACAACCCTATACTATTAAATGATTTGTGTTTAAAAAATAAAGTAGATGTAATTCAAACAACTCCTTCAAAATTCAAATTGCTTATGACTGATGACTTGCAGTACCTTGAAAAATTAAAAATAATATCTTTAGCTGGCGAGCCTTTTCCTTTAGATTTATTAAAAACTATTAAAAAGGTTACAAAAGCTAGAATATATAATATGTATGGTCCAACAGAAACAACTATAGGTTCAACTTTAAAAGATTTGACCAATACTAATGACATAACTATAGGTGAACCTATGCCAAATACTCATGTATTTGTATTAGATAAAGATATGAACTTTGTGCCATATACTGTACCTGGTATGCTATATATTGGTGGAGATGGTGTTTCTATTGGGTATAAAAATAGACCTGAGCTTACATCTGAAAAATATGTAATGTATAATGGTGAAAGAATATATAATTCTGGAGATTTAGTTAAATTGCTTCCAAATGGTGAATTGGAATGTTTGGGTAGAGCAGATTTTCAGGTAAAACTTCATGGCTTAAGAATAGAACTTGGTGAAATAGAAACAGATATATGTAGCTATAAAGGTGTAAAATCTGCTGTAGTTACTGTTAAAAAAGCTCAAGGAAGAGATATTTTGTGTGGATATTTTGTTGCAGATGGTAGAGTTTCGCTATCTCTTCTTAAAAAGTCTTTAGCTAAAAAATTGCCAAATTATATGGTTCCAAGCTATTTAGTACAATTAGATACATTTAAATATACTCCAAACGGAAAAATAGATAGAAAAGCTTTACCAGAACCAGTATTTGAAGCTAAAGAAATTATTGCTCCTAAGACTGAACTAGAAAATAAAATTTTAAATATTTGGAGAACAATACTTTCTATTGAAGAAATTAGTACAAATGATAATTTCTTTGATATTGGTGGAGATTCGTTAAGTGCTCTTAGAATGCAAATAGAATTAATGAAACACAATTACAATGTTAATTATGGAGACATATTCAAAAATAATACTATCCATGATTTAGCTAATTTTATTGAGAACCACATAAATCAAAAAGCTGTACCAACATATACTAAAAAAGATTTTAAGAAAATAGATAAATTGTTAAAGAAAAATTCTACTTTTAAACGTATGAAACTAAAGCAAAAAATGCTTAAGAATGTTCTTTTAGTTGGTGCAACTGGATTTTTAGGTATACATGTGCTTGCAGAACTTTTGAAAATAGATGATATAAAAATATATTGCTTAATAAGAAAAGATCCTAGCACATCACCAGAAAATAAGTTAAAGCGTAAATTCCAATACTATTTTGGAAGTGACCTTAGCAACCTTTTTGGAAGTAGACTATTTGTAATTGACGGAGACATAACCAATGATAATTTTGGTACTTCAAATGAAGTATATGCTTTCTTAGGAAAAGAAGTTCAAACAGTTGTAAACTGTGCCGCTTCTGTTAAACATTATGGTTATTATGGAGAGTTTGAAAAAACAAATGTTATTGGTGTTAAAAATCTAGTTAAATTCTGCGAAGAATTTAATAAGGAATTTTATCAAACATCTACTATAAGTGTATCTGGTAATACTATAACATCTCTTCCAAGTAGTTATACACCAAAAAAGACAGTATACTTTGGAGAGAACAATTTATTTATTAACCAGCCTTTAGATAATGTTTATGTAAGAAGTAAATTTGAAGCTGAAAAGTATGTTTTAGAAGAAATTGCAAATAAAAAACTTAAAGGACTTGTGCTTAGAATTGGTAATATTACTAATAGATACACAGACGGAAAGTTTCAAGAAAATAGCAGTGATAACGCATTTTTAAATAGACTTAAAGCATTCTTATTTTTAAAAGAAATTCCTAAGTCTATTGTGGGAAACTATATTGAATTTAGCCCTGTTGATAAAGTAGCTGAATCAATCGTAGTATGTATGAAATATTATACTTACCCAATGACTGTACTTCATTTATATAACTCTAATCATTTATATATAAATGTCTTTCTTGAATACTTAAATGAGTTAGGATATGATATGAATATAGTAGATGATGAAATATTTAAAACTCATCTAAATGATTTATTATTTAATAGTAATGATTCTGACAAAGTTAGTGTTCTATTAAATGATTTGGATAAAGATAAAAAATTAGTTTATAAAACTAATTTAAAAATAACTAATAAATTTACGCTAAAATTCTTGAATAACACCGACTTTAGTTGGCCAATTGTTACAAGAGAATATATTGAAAAAATATTAAAAAACTTATGAGGAGGATAATATGTTATTTAGTGGCTACTTTATAGCATTATTGATTACAATAATATTAGAATTAGTTGTACTATATTATATACGAAAAAGAGGCAATAAACATAGTCAACTTGTTATAGCTTTTGAATTTACAATGTTATGCATGATGTTATGGTGTATAAGTCTTATTGCACAAATATTAATTATAAATCTGGTCTCTGCAGATTATGCCATTTATGTTGATTATTTTACCTATTTGCCTGTTGTATTGACTCCTGTTGCTCTTTTCTTTGTTTCATACATATTTGCAAAAGGAGAAATACATTTTAAAAAATGGTATTTATTGCTTTTTATAGTGCCAGCTATCACTTTGATTGTATTATGGACTAATGATATTCATCACTTATTTTATAGTAATTATTCCTTAATATCTGGTGATGCAGAATTTGGACCATATTTTTATGTACATTCTTTGTATACATATGGACTATTTGTAGTAGATATAGTTATGCTTTTAAGAACTTCAGTAAAAAAATCGTCAATGCTTTCTAAGCAATCACTATTAATATTAGTTGGTGCTTTGATTCCATTATTAGTAAATGTTTTTGGAATGTTATTTTTTAGTTACAATATTTATGTAACACCTATTTCATTTATAATAACTATACTATTTTTTGGTGTTGCTATACTTAGATACAACTTTTTAAGTGTTGCACCTATTGCTCTTAAAAGAGTGGTTGACCAAATGTCTGATTTATATTTAGTGTTAAATCAAGATTATATAATATCAGATTGTAACAAACCTTTTGAAAATGTGTTCCATACTAAAAAAAGTGAATTAGAAGGCAAAAATTTATATGATTTAGACTTCCCTAAAGATATAGTTGCAGAAAAAGGTAGTTTAAAAAGATGTATAAACAATGCAGTAAAAGATGAAAAAATATACAGATTGCAAGTCGCATTAAAAAATTCTCAAAAGCATTTTAATGTTGAAGTAAGTGGTATATTTGATGATGGAAATTGTATTGGTGTTCTTATATTATTTAAAGATATTACACAGCACTTAATAGATATGCAAAACTTAGAGAGAAATCAAAATACTTTAATGGAAAGAGAGCGTTTGGCATCACTAGGACAAATGATTGGTGGTATAGCACACAACTTAAAAACACCTATAATGTCAATAGCAGGTGCTGCTGATGGATTAGAAGATTTGATTACAGAATATAAAGAATCAATAGATGATCCAGAAGTAACAAGAGAAGATCATCACGCCATTGCAAATGATATGAGCAGTTGGATATCTAAAATAAGAACTTATGATTCTTATATGTCAGATGTTATTACAGCAGTTAAAGGTCAAGCTGTAAATATGAATGATGAAAAACCTATTCTATTTACTGTTAAAGAGTTATTAAACAGAGTTAACATTTTAATGAAGCATGAATTAAAAAATGCATTAGTAACATTAAATATTGACTATAAAATTAGTGAAAACACTCAAATTTTAGGAAATATAAATAGTTTGGTACAAGTGCTAAATAATTTAATATCTAACGCTATACAATCATATAATGGAAAACCAAATCAAACTATCGATTTAGTTGTTGATAAGAAAAATGATAAAATTATCCTTTCTGTAATAGATCATGGATGTGGTATTTCTAAAGAAGTACAAGACAAATTATTTACTCAAATGATAACGACTAAAGGGCAAAAAGGAACTGGTCTTGGCTTATTTATGTCATACTCAACAATAAAAGGACATTTTAAAGGTGATATGAATTTTGAATCAGAAGTTGGTAAGGGCACAAGGTTTAATATTATTCTACCTAAAGAATAGAATATTATTATAATAAATTTTACATTTTAAGAATACAATTTTAATTTTCAAAATTCTTAATTAATAAAAATTTATTAGGAGGTAAATATGAGAAAATATATTCAAGAAGTTGTATCTTCACCTTTTAAATTAATCGCTGTTGATGACGACCCTGGAATATTAGACTCATTAACAGTTGTACTAAAAAGGCATGGATATGATTTAAAAACATTTACAAATCCGCTTGAAGCCATTGAGGAAATGAAAAAGACAAAATATGATTTACTTTTACTTGACTTTATAATGTCTCCTTTACATGGAGATCAAGTAGTAGCGGAAATAAGAAAATTTGATAAAGATTTATATATATTGTTGCTTACTGGGCACAAGGATTTAGCACCTCCACTTGATACAATCAAACAATTAGACATACAAGGCTACTGTGAAAAGAGTGATAATTTTGACCAACTACTATTATTGATAGAGTCTGGCATAAAATCTTTAGAGCAAAGACATACTATAAGTGAAATAAATGAAAAACTTACTGATGCAAATAAAAAGCTAGAAAAAGCATATATGGATATAATACAAACCATTAGAGCTACTGTTGAAGCAAAAGATTCTTATACAAGAGGTCACTCTGACAGAGTTTCCGCTTATTCTGTTTTAATAGGTAAATACTTAGGTTTAAGTGATAGTGAGCTTGAAGATTTAAGGGTTGGTGGTTTATTTCACGATGTTGGTAAAATTGGTATTCCAGATACTATACTATTAAAGAACGGTAAGCTTACAGATGAAGAATATGCAGAAATAAAAAAGCATCCTATGATTGGTGTTAAAATACTTGGTGATTGTGATATTTTTAAAAATATTATTCCTTTCGTAAAATATCATCATGAAAGATATGATGGAAAAGGTTATCCAGAAGGATTATCTGGTGAAAATATACCATATATGGCTAGAATTGCTGCTGTTGCTGATTCTTTTGATGCGATGTCATCAAGAAGAGTTTACAGGGATAGCTTACCTAAAGAAGTGGTAAGAGATGAAATCATGAAAAACTTAGGTACACAGTTTGATCCTCACATCGGTTCAGTTTTCTTAGATATAATAGATAATCATTATGATGAAATTGAGGAAATTAAAGAGAAATATAAATAAAATTTGAACTATTTTTAAGGCTGTTTTTGGGGAAATACTTTCCAAAAGGCAGCCTTTTTTAATTAAATTTGCATTTTTTAACATATTATGGTATAATAATAAGTACCGAATAATTTTTGGAGGTGTTAGAAATGTGTACACAGTATGTTGGAAACTCTCCTTATGCATGCCCTTTGGAGAAAAGTGATCCAACCAAGCTCAAACTCGGTGACAAATACTACGTCGGTGCACGTAAAGAAGAAGCGGGAATGCTTTTTCTGCAAATCCTCGACGAGAAAGGTAAAGAGCTGGATTGGTATCCAGCACAATGGTTCAACCCAACTTGTCGTGTGGCGCCGATAGTAATTCCGACATAAGCCTCACCCCGCTGGTCTTCCGGCGGGGCTTCTTTTTTTGTTTTTTACTATTTTCAAAAATCTATATAGTGTCATCTTTTTCCTAAAAAAGAGAAGGCCAAAATTATAAGTTTAGCTTATTAATTTTGACCTTTTATTTATTATTCAATTCCTAAATATTCATTATAAGTTGTTTCTCTATCTACAAATCCATCCTTTTTAATGTCAAATATTCTATTTGCAACAGTCTCTGTTAATTGATGGTCATGCGATGTGAATATAATATTTCCTATAAACTTTTTCATTCCATCATTTAACGAAGTAATAGCTTCCATATCTAAGTGGTTTGTTGGCTCATCAAATATTAAAAAGTTTGCTCCTGAAAGCATCATTTTTGAAAGTACGCATCTTACTTTTTCTCCACCTGATAGCACATTTACTGGCTTTAATGCTTCTTCTCCTGAAAATAACATTCTTCCTAAAAAGCTTCTTACATATGTTTCATCTGGGTCTTTTGAATACCTTCTTAGCCAATCTGTAATTGAGTCATTTGATTCAAATAAATAGCTATTATCTTTTGGAAAATAACTATTTGTAATTGTTGTTCCCCATTTTATTTCGCCTTCATCTGGCTCAAGCTCCCCTGCTAAAATTTGAAATAATACAGTAATTGCATTTTCATTTTCTGCTAAAACTGCTATTTTATCTTTGCTTTTTACTTTGAATGAAATATTATCTAATATTTTTTCTCCATTTATAGTTTTGCTTAAATTTTTAACCTCAAGTATTTCATTTCCAGGTTCTCTGTCTGGTTTAAAATCTATATATGGATATTTTCTATTTGAAGGTTTTATTTCATCAAGTTGTATTTTTTCAAGTGACTTCTTTCTAGAAGTAGCTTGCTTAGATTTTGAAGCATTTGCACTAAATCTTGCAATAAATTCTTGTAATTCCTTGATTTTTTCTTCTTTCTTTTTATTTTGCTCTCTCATTTGCTTTTGAATTAATTGGCTAGATTCATACCAGAAATCATAGTTACCTGGATAAACCTTTATTTCCCCATAATCCACATCACAAATGTGAGTACATACTTTATTTAAGAAATATCTATCGTGTGAAACTACTATAACAGTATTTTCAAAATTAATTAAAAATTCTTCAAGCCAAGAAATAGTTTTTAAGTCCAAGTCATTTGTTGGCTCATCTAAAAGTAATATATCTGGGTTTCCAAACAATGCTTGAGCAAGCAAAACTTTAACTTTTTCTTTTGCTTCTATTTCACTCATCATTTTATAATGCTTTTCTGGAGATATTCCTAAATCATTTAAAAGTTGTTCTGCATCTGACTCAGCATTCCAACCATCAAGCTCTGCAAATCTTTCTTCAAGCTTTGCTGCTTTCATTCCATCTTCTTCATTGAAGTCCGGTTTAGCATAAATTGCGTCTTTTTCAGTTTTTATTTGGTATAATTCTTTATTACCCATTATAACTGTATCAATTACTGTATACTCTTCAAAAGCAAAGTGGTTCTGATTAAGTACAGATATTCTTTCAGTTTTGTCTTTGCTTACCTCTCCTTTGCTTGGTTCTAATTCTCCTGAAAGTACCTTTAAAAAGGTTGATTTTCCAGTTCCATTTGCTCCTATAATACCATAGCAACAACCTTTATTAAACTTAATATTTACATCTTCATATAATGATCTTTTTCCAAATCTTACTGATACATTATTAACTGTTAGCATACTTCCTCCTCGATCTTTTTCATAAATTTAATTATACTAAATTATGTTTAATTTATCAAGTGCTAAGTTTTGTGGTTTATTTCCCCAGCAATCCTTTTTTGTTTAATAACACAATTGTAACTGCTGTAACCACAAATGCTATTCCACAAAGTATCCAAAAGCCATATTTTTCTATTTCAAAAGGTACTTCAACATTCATTCCCCAAAGCGAAGCTATTAATGTAGGAATAGATATTATAATTGTTATAGATGTTAAAAGCTTCATTACTTCATTTAGGTTATTTGAAATAATTGAAGAGTATGCATCCATTGTGCTATCCAAAATATCTTTATATATTTTGCTCATTTCAATAGCTTGTTTGTTTTCAATAATTGCATCTTCTAATATATCTTCATCATCTTCGTATAATTTAATGTTCTTAATTTTAATAGTTCTTTCCATTACCGCTTCATTGGCTCTTAATGATGTTATAAAATATACCAAAGATTTTTCTAAATCTAGCAATTTTAAAAGTTCTCTATTTTTCATGGATGTTTTTAATCTGTTCTCTGCAAATTCTGTTTCTCTATTAATCAATTTTAAATATGTTAAATAGCTAGATGAGTTTTTATACATTACTTGTAATATAAATCTGCTTTTCATATATGTTGCAAAGCCTTTTACTTTGCCAGTTTCAAATTCTTTTATTATATCTAGCTCTTTTAACGATACTGTAATTATAAAGTCATCCCTTACAACAATCATACCAAATGGCATTGTTGTATATATTTCGTGGTTTCCTTCTGTTTCTTTAATAGGTATGTCCATTATAAAAAGAACTGTGTCATCATCTTCTTCATAATCTATTCTGGCTTTTTCTTCACTATCTAAAGAATATCTTATAAAATCTTCTTGAATATTTAATTTGCTACATACTTTTTTTATTTCATCTTCACTTGGATTAATCATATTTATCCATGAGCCTACTCTATATTCTTTTATTTCTT
>CALXZV010000027.1 GCA_944393335.1 uncultured Clostridia bacterium
TTTTCTGGATAAAACATTTCTGTATATTTTACCCAAGCTGGGCAACAAGATGTTGTCATAGGCAAATTATCATTATTTCTTAGTCTTTTTACAAGTTCTGTTGCCTCTTCCATTATTGTAAAATCTGCACCTGTATTTGTATCAAATACTTTATCAAATCCCAATCTTTTTAGCGCAGCAATCATTTTGCCTGTAACATTTGTTCCAATCTCCATTCCAAATTCTTCACCAAGTGCAACTCTTATTGATGGAGCTGTTTGCACAACTACATATGTATCCGGATCTTTTAACTTAGCCCACACATCATTTATATTTTCTTTTTCATGAAGTGCACCTGTAGGGCAAGATTCAATACATTGACCACAAAATGTGCAATCTACATCATTTAGGCTATGGTCATAGGTTGTTGAAATGCATGATTCAAAACCTCTATTTATACAGTCTATAGAACCAATTTGCTGTATTTTTTTACAAGTAGCAACACATCTTCTGCATAAAATGCATTTATTAAAATCTCTTACTATAGCTGGAGATTTGTCATCTCTTTTATGCACAGTTTTTTCTCCTGGAAATTCTATATCAAGCACGTTGAACTTAATTGCTAAGTCTTGCAATTCGCAGTTACCTGAGCGAGTACAGGTTAAGCAATCTTTATCGTGATTGGAAATTATTAAGTCCAGTATAACATGTCTTGCTTCCAACACATTTTGTGTATGTGTGTGAACCACCATACCTTCTTCTACTGTTTGAATGCATGAAGTTGCAAAGCCTTTTCTTCCTTCAACCTCTACAATACACATCCTACAATCGCCCACTTCATTTATGTCTTTTAAAAAGCATAATGTTGGTATGTCTATTCCTGCTTGTCTTGCTGCTTCTAGTATTGTTGTGCCTTCTGGCACGCAGACTTTTTTATCATCGATTTTTAGGTTTACCATTTAATTTTCCTCCATACTTGAATCAATGAAAAGCTACGAATTACGTCGTTAAAAATTAGATAAAAAATCCTCGACGTACACCTAAGTACGACTCCGGTTTTTTACTAATTTTTGCCTAGTAATTCTTGCTTTTGATTGATTCTTCTATTTCATCACTATTTTAATATTCAAATTTGCTAACCTAGAATTTTTGTAATTTGAAAGAGAAACAAGTAGTGCTAGGCAAATTTCAAAATAAAACCGGAGGCGTGCTTTTCTGCACGTTGAGGATTTTATTTTGGAATTTAACGACGCAATACGCCGTTTATCTTTCAAATTTAGCCAATTGCGTGGAATGGGCAGACTTTAATGCAAGTTCCACACTTAATACATTTATCCTGATTTATTACCCTCTTTTCTCTGCCTTCGCCCTCTATGGCATGAACTGGGCAACTCTTTTGACATAAGCCACAAGCCTTGCATTTTTCTTCATCAATTTGTATTTTTGCTAAAGCTTTACATTCCATCGCTTTACATTCTTTTTCTATTGCATGTTGTCTAAACTCATCTCTAAAATACTTTAGTGTACTTATAACAGGGTTTGGTGCACATTGACCCAAGCCACAAATGCTTGATTTTTGAATATTTACAGCAAGCTTTTCAAGTCTATAAATATCATACTCTTCGCCTTCGCCACTGCATAATCTTTCAAGTATTTCAAGCATTCTTTTTGTACCAATTCTACAAGGAGTACATTTACCACAACTTTCACTTACAGTAAACTGTAAATAAAATTTTGCTAAGCATACCATACATTTTGTATCATCCATTACAATAAGTCCACCAGAGCCCATCATTGAGCCAATTTCTTTTAAAGATTCATAATCTATAGGTGTATCTAAATGTTCTCTTGGAATACATCCTCCAGAAGGTCCTCCTGTTTGGGCGGCTTTAAATTCTCTTCCATTTGGAATTCCACCACCAATATCATAAACTATTTCTCTTAATGTAGTTCCCATTGGAACTTCAACTAGGCCAATATTATTTACGTTTCCACCAAGTGCAAATACCTTTGTTCCTTTTGAATTTGCTGTTCCTATAGAAGAAAACCATTCAGGTCCTTTTAAAATTATTTGAGCAATATTTGCATAAGTCTCAACATTATTAATTAATGTTGGCTTACCCCATAAACCTGATGTAGCAGGATATGGTGGTTTTACTCTTGGCTGGCCTCTTTTTCCTTCAATTGACTCTAGAAGTGCTGTTTCTTCACCACATACAAAAGCTCCTGCTCCTAGTCTTATTTCAATATCAAAAGAAAAATTTGTACCAAATATATTTTTGCCAAGTAAGCCATAATCTCTTGCTTGGTCTATTGCAATCTTTAATCTTTGAACTGCTATAGGATATTCAGCTCTAACATATATAAAGCCTTTTTCAGCTCCTATTGCAAAGCCTGCTATTTCCATAGCCTCTAAAACTGCATGAGGGTCTCCTTCTAGTATACTTCTATCCATAAAAGCTCCCGGGTCTCCTTCATCAGCATTGCACACAACATATTTTACATCGCCTTTTGAGTCAGCTGTACTTCTCCATTTTTTACCTGTAGGAAAACCTGCTCCGCCTCTTCCTCTTAGACCAGATTTTGTAACAATATCTATTACTTCATCAGGCTCCATTTCAAGAAGAACTCTTTGTAAAGCTCTATATCCATCAAAAGCTATGTATTCATCTATATCTTCTGGGTTAATTACACCACAATTTTTAAGTGCAATTCTTTTTTGCTTCTTGTAAAAATTCAAGTCATCCAATCTTTGAACTTTTGTACCATCAATATCCTTGCAAAGCAACCTATCAACTACTTTGCCATTTAGTATGTGAGAATCTATTATTTCTTCACAATCCTCTGGTTTAACCATTGCATAAAAAGTATCTTCTGGTCTAATAATAACTATTGGCCCTTTTGCGCATAAGCCAAAGCAACCTGTTTTAATTACTCTTACATTTGGTATATTTTTTTCTTTAATAAGTTTCTTAAAGTTTTCTAAAATGCCTGCTGATTTTGAAGATGTGCACCCAGTACCTTGGCATACTAATATATGCTTTTCTCTTGTATCAGCAGCTGTGTTTTTTCTTAGATCTAATTCTTTTCTTTTTTCCGCTCTTAATTTATTTATTTCTTCTAAAGTCTTCAATGGTACCTCCTTTTAATTTTTTCAGTTGGGGACGGTCCTTTTTCGAAAATTTTCGTTTTAGGTCCGTCCCCAATCGTAAAATTTTTGAATATTTTACATTTTGCTCAGTCCCCATCGTAGAACGACACCAAAACGCAATTATTTTTTAATTAATTCTTTTTTTCTAATTCATCAATTACTTCGTCAAGTTTCTTTACGGTAGCATGACCATAAACTTCATTATTTACTGTAAATACTGGTGCTATTCCGCATGCTCCTACACATCTTGTTGTATCAATTGAAAATTTGCCATCTGCCGTTGTCTTGCCTTCTTCTATTTTTAATCTATCTTTTAGTCTGTCCAGTATTGATTGTGAACCCTTTATAAAACAAGCTGTTCCTAAGCAAACTGAGATGTTATATTTTCCTTTGGGCTCTAATGTAAATCTTGAATAAAATGTTATTACTCCATAAATTTCTGCCATTGGAATATCTAAATATTTTGAAATTTCAAATTGAGCTATTTTTGGAATATAGCCATATTTTACTTGAATATCATTTAATATTGGAATTAAGTTTTCTTTATCTACTTTGTATTGTTCTAAGATTTCTTTCATTTCTTCTTTAATTTTATTATCTACACATTCGCACATGAGCTTTCCTCCTTGCAAAATATATTCATAAAGTCGGTCAATTATTTGTTTTCTTATTCTATGTGGTTATTATATCAAAAGCATTTTTAAGATACAAGGCTATAAAGAATAAAAATTTTTTAATTTACAAATTAATTAAAGATGAGATAAAAAGGTCCTCAGATGCCCATGCAACTGAGGATTATAATTAATTTATAAATTCATTTACTATTTTATAGCATATTAGAAGTCCAGCAACTGATGGTACAAATGCTGTACTACCAATCTTTTTTACATTTTTACCATCAATATTTCCTTTTAAGCTTTCGCCTTCTCCTTCATTATCGTAAATTTTTATAGGTTCTTCTTCTGAGTAAACCACATCTAAATTTGAAATAGCCCTCTTTTTAAGTTCTTTCCTCATTACTTTTGCAAGAGGACAAATTTTTGTATCATAAATATCTGCTAATTTTAGCTTAGTTGGGTCTAATTTATTTCCTGTCCCCAATGCTGATATTACAGGTATATTATTCGCTTTTGCAAACTCTATTATTCTAATCTTGCTAGAGACTGTATCTATGGCATCTACAATGTAATCTATGTTTTTTATGCTATCAAATAATTCTATGTTTTCATTTTCTTTGCCTACAAATTCAGCAAACTTTGTAACTTTTGCACTAGGATTTATTTCTTTTATTCTTTCTTCTGCAACATCGACTTTATATTTTCCAATTGTTTTAGTTGTAGCTATAATTTGTCTGTTTATATTAGTAATATCTACTTTATCATTATCTACTATTATGAAATTGCCTATGCCAGAGCGTACCAAGCCTTCAACTACATATGAGCCAACTCCACCTAGTCCAAATATTGCTACTGTTTTTTGATGCAGACTTTGCAATTTTTCTTTGCCAATTAGTAATTTTAATCTATCAAATATTTCTTCCATTTTAAGTTCTATCCTTTCAATGTTAAAAGATAATTTAGAGAGGAATCGGATTTGAAAATATTTTCAGTTGGGGACGGTCTTTAAATGAAAAAATTTCCGATTTAGGACCGTCCCCAACCGGAAAAAATTTTCAATTTAGGACCGTCCCCAACTGAAAAAATTTTCGATTTAGGACCGTCCCCAACTGAAAAAATTTTCGATTTAGGACCGTCCCCAACTGAAAAAAATTATGCATTCTCAAAAATTTCTTCAAATTCTTGCTCATTTATTACTTCTTTTTCAAGTAGTACACTTGCTACCGCATCTAGCTTATCTCTATTGATAATAAGCAATCTTTGTGCTTTTTCATAAGCGTCTTCAAGAATAGTTTTTACTTCTTTGCCTATTTCGTCTTCTAAGTTGTTTCCAAGTAATTGCATTTGATATGGGTCTTTTTCTAAGTTTATTGACATTGGACCTATTTTGTCACTCATACCATAAACAGTTACCATATCTCTTGCAATTTTCATTGCTACTTCTATATCATTGCTTGCACCTGTTGATATATCATTTAATGCAACTTTTTCTGCTGCTCTACCACCAAGTAATGATATTAGTTTTTCTTCCATTTCTGTTTTTGAAACATAGAACTTGTCTTCGTTCGTTTTATACATTGTGTATCCACCAGCTACACCTCTTGGAATTATTGATACCTCTTTTATGTCTTTTTGTGTTTCTAGGTATCTACTTACAACTGCATGACCAGCCTCGTGGTAGGCAGTTAATTTTTTGTCTTTTTCTGATACTACTCTATTGTGCTTTTCAAGACCTACAGTTACCTTTTTAACAGCGTCTTCTATGTCGTTATTATTTATTGCATCATGATTTTTGTTTGTTGCAATTATTGCCGCTTCATTTAAAATATTTTCAAGTTCTGCGCCTGTAAATCCTGCTGTATCTCCTGCAATTGACTTAAAGTCAACATCATCTGCAATTTTTTTGTTTTTGCTATGAATTTTTAATATTTCTTCTCTTCCTTTAATATCTGGAAGTGCTATATTTATTGTTCTATCAAATCTACCAGGTCTTAAAAGTGCTTCGTCAAGCATTTCTGGTCTATTTGTTGCAGCAATTACTATTATAGATTGATCTGAATCAAATCCGTCCATTTCAACTAATAATTGATTTAGTGTTTGATTATTTTCTGAGTCTGCTCCGCTACTACTTGCTCTTCTTGAACCTATTGCATCTATTTCATCTATAAATATTATACAAGGTGAAATCTTTTTGGCTCTTTCAAAAAGTTTTCTAACTCTTGATGCACCAAGGCCTGCAAACATTTCAACAAATTCTGAACCACTCATTGATATAAATGGAACATTTGCTTCACCTGCAATTGCTTTTGCAATTAATGTTTTACCTGTTCCTGGCTTACCACAAAGTAAAACTCCTCTAGGAGTTTTTGCCCCCATTTTTGAATACTTTTCTGGATTTTTTAAAAATTCTACTATTTCCATCATTTCAGCTTTTTCTTCATCTAAGCCAGCCACATCTTTAAATGTAATTTTGTCTTGTGATACATCTGGGTCATATACTTTGCCTTTATCACCTAGTCCTTGCATTTGAAATATTAGTATTACTAAAATGACTAATATAAGTGTTGGTAAAATTGATACAAAGCCTTCTGAAAATGATAACAATGCATTTCTTGGTTTTTGTATTAATTCTACATCATTTTCTGTATTATCATCTTGAAGCTTGTCTTGTATTAATTCTACAAATGCTTGCGTACTAGGAGCTATTGCATGTTTTTTCTCTTCTTCGTCTTTATATTTTACCTTTAAAGATGTGCTTCCAACTGTCATTTCTATTGACTCTATTTTACCACTGTCTATATCTTCAATAAGTTGTGTATACGATACTTCTAATTCATCATTTTCTTGATTGTTTTGAATTATTATTAATGTAAGTACTATAGCTAGTGCTAAAATTATTGGTATTAGTGCATATAATACTTTTTTCCATTTACTATCATTTGGCTTTTTTTGATTTTTGTCTGACATTTTGTTTTCCTTTCTTAAAATCTATTTACTTTGCATATTTGCCTGTGGCTCAGGATTGTCTTTGTTATTTTTTAGTTTTGTTCCTGCTCCATTGCTATCTTTACTTTCTTTTTTTCCTTTTGAATCTTCTGTATCATTTTGTTTTTCTTCTTTATTTTCTTCTTTTTCATCCTTTTTATCCTGTTTTTGTAATTCTTCAGGATTATAGTTTTTATTCATTATTTGTATTTGAATTTGAACCTTTTTCTTAATAATTTCTGACCTCATTATTAAAAGTGCTGCAATTAAGTATACATAAGATATCAAAGTATACATTATCTGAAAATATGGTATTACAAATCCTGTGAACATATTTACTACCATATATACTGCATTTAATAATACAGATAAAGTAACTGCTGAAATGCTTAAACTGTATAATGCGCCATATTTTAGAGGCATTCTAATTAGTCTGCTTACTATAAATCCTAAAAGTGAAAGTGCAAAAGTATCTAATATTCCTGTTAAGAAATATGTTAAAAATGTAGATATAAACACTGTTGCAAATATATTTACTAAAACTGAATAAGCATTTTCTCCAGTAACCATACTAATTAAGTATTCTTTGTTAACTTCATTCAGATTGCTTATACTTAATGACTCAGCTAAATCGCTATAGTCCTCTGATGTAATGCTTGTACTATTTCTTTGTTTTAAAAGTACATTATTTTTAGTAAACACAAGTACTATTCCATCAAAATCTCTTATTTCGTCTTCGCTGTATGTTTCTGAATTTGTTAATATAATTTTAAAATCCGTATATTCATGATTTTCTATTACTGCATCATTATCACTTTCTAAGACAAATTGATTATCTTGAAAATAAAAGTTTGGGACATTGTTACTTAAATAATCTATGCCATCATCTAATAGTTGAGAAACTTTAACAGCTGAACCAGCTGAAACTATTAGGGCAAATAATAGAAATAGCTTTACTAAGTACATCATTGCCCTACCTAGTCCCTCTACTGCTATTATGTGATATTTATCAAAATCAAATATACTCATTTTTAATCTTCTAAAAAATGATAGTCTTATTTCTTTTTCCATTAGTTGCCTCCCAATTAAGTCCTTAAATTGTGCTTCTGATTGCCTACTTCACTCGCTACTCTTTACAGAGTTCTTACTTCACTCGCTGCTCTTTGCAGAGTTCTTACTTCATTTGCTACTCTTTTACAAAATTTTTTCTATTTCTACTCCATTAGCTGTGTCTTTTACAGAATAACCTAAGTTTTTGATTTCATCTCTTAACTTATCTGACTCTGCCCAATTTTTTTCTTTACGAGCTAAAGTTCTTTTTTCTACTAATTTTTGAACTTCTTCTGGCACATCAACCTTTGTTTGATATTTTTTGTAATTTTTTAAATCTAATCCAAGAACTTCATCAAATTTTTCAATTAATTTAGCATATTGAACTGATTTATTTTCTTCTCTTATTACTTCCCAAACTGTGCTCATTGCAAGTGGAATATTTAAATCATCATTAATTGCTTCGTGAAATTTGTTTTCATATTCCTTTAATTTACTTTCTTGGACTGTAGCTGTTCCAGTTAAATGCTTTTCATAACCATTTCTAAGTCTTTCTAATGCTTTTTGATAAGATTTTACTCCTTCGAAAGTAAAGTTTAGCTTATTTCTGTAATGAGATGAAAAGCAAAATAGTTTATATGCAAGTGGTTCTATTCCGTTTTCTGCTAAAGTTTTTAGTGTGTAAATATTGCCTAAAGATTTTGACATTTTGCCACCATCAATTAATAAGAACTCACAATGCATCCAATAGTTTGCAGGTATTTGACCTGTGGCTCCTTTGCTTTGTGCTATTTCATTTTCATGATGTATAGGAATATGATCAACTCCACCTGTATGTATATCAAATTTTGGTCCTAAAAATTTTCTTGACATAGCAGAACACTCTAAATGCCAGCCTGGATAAGAAGGGCCCCAAGGGCTATCCCATTTCATCATATGATTTTCGGGTGCTTTTATCCATATTGCAAAGTCATATGGGTTCCTTTTTTCTGGATCAACCTCAATTCTTGCTCCTGCTTCTTGGCCTTCTAGTTTATTATTTGAAAGTACAGGATATTTGTCTAGCTTACTTACATCAAAATATATACCTTTACTTGTTTCATAAGCATAACCATTTTTTATTATTTCTTTAACCATTTCAAGCATTTCAGGTATATTATCTGTAGCTTTTGAAATAATATTCGGCATATCTATGTTAAGTTTATGCATGTCATCCATAAAAGCCTTTGTATAAAACTCCGCAATTTCATAAGGATTCTTTCCCTCTTTTTTTGCAGCTTTTTCCATTTTATCTTCGCCAGTATCTGCATCTGATGTTAAATGACCTACATCTGTTATGTTCATTACATGTTTAAGGTTGTACCCATTGTATTTTAATATCCTACGTAAACTGTCCATAAATACATATGTTCTAAAATTGCCAATATGGGCATAGCTGTAAACCGTAGGTCCACAGCTATATATTCTAACCTCATTTGGGTCAATTGGCTTAAATTCTTCTTTTGAATGTGTTAATGTATTGTATAATTGTACTTTCATTAACTAAGTTTCCTTTCTAAGAATTTAAAATTTGTTTGAGTTTCTTTTAGTCTTCTTCTGTCGTTTCATTTTTTACAGCATTGCCACCTGCTGCTGTATTTCCGCCACTTGTTGTATTACTTGGCTTGCTTCCGCCTGTGTTTGTATTGGTATTTGTTGAATTGGTACTTCCACCTGAGCCCCCAGTACCACCTGCATAGCTATTTACAGTAATAGTTATTGTTGCTCCTTTTGTAGATTTAGTAGCGCTTTGTTTTAATACTATTCCTTTTGCTTTGCTACTGTCTTCATTTTCTAGTATTTTTACAACAAAGCCTGCTGCCTCAAGTGTTTTTTTAGCTTCTGCTTGAGTTTTTCCAACAACATTTGGCACATCAACTTCTGGTGCTTTTGTATGAACATTGCATACTTCTGTTGGTGGTTCTGTAGTATTTTTTAAACTATGTGTTTCCCAGTTTCCTGCTTTTTCGGTGTCAATTTTTGCTGTATAAACTCTTTCTTCTGTATCTGGACAAAATTCAGTTGCTAATTTATTTGTTTCTTTACATATTTTAACTGTTGTATGTCCATTGCAATCTTCTGGAACTGTACCATCTACAAATATTTCTGTATATGTGTTTTTACATTTATCTGTAGCCTTTTTACCACTATCTAAACATATTTTTGCTGTAACTATATTATCTGGCTCTGTAAAGTCTTTTACCTCTAAATTTTGATGAACTACTTTCATTACATCAAACCATATTTGAGCAGCCATATTGCTTCCACCAACTGATGCCTCGTTATTATCATAGCCGTACCAGCAAGCTGTAGCATAATATGGTGTAAAGCCACAGAACCATCTATCATTAGCAGATGAAGATGTTGATGTTTTTCCAGCGACAGCCATATTTCCTAATGTATTTTTGTATCTAGCTGCAGTACCGCCAGAGCCTTTAATTGGTCCTGTTAAAATAGATGTTAAAATATATGCATTGCCTTCTGACATAACTCTAGTTTTTTCTTGTTTAGCTTCTATAACAGTTTTGCCATTTTGATCAACAACTTTTGTATAAAATGTTGGTGTAATATATACTCCACCATTTGCAATCATAGCATAGCCAGCTGCCATTTCTAAAGGTGTTACTGTTTGAGTTCCTAGTGCTAGAGATAGACCTTTATAAGAGTCGTCTACAGTTATACCTATTTTTGACAAGAAGTTAACTGCATTGTCTATTCCTTGTAATTGCAAAAGCTTTACTTCTGGTATATTTTTAGATTTAGTTATAGCTTCTCTTATGGTCATTATTCCTTCACTTTTGTTACTATCATCTTTAGGTTCATACCCTCTTGCAAAAGTTGTAGGGCTATCATCAAATAATGTAGAAGCTACAATTGTACCATTTTCTAAAGAAGGCGCAATGTTTACTAATGGTTTAAAAGCTGAACCTGCACTTCTTTCAGATGTCATTCTGTTAATTCCTAAAGTGTCTAATCCATCTCCAAGTCCGCCAACACCTGCTACAACATAGCCTGTTGAAGGATCTATTATAACAATAGCTGATTGCACTTTAACTTGCACTCCAGATACTGTTTTTGTCCTATCATATTTTCCACTTTTATATGCTTCTTCTGCTGGTCCTTGAACATCTACATTTACAGTTGTGTATAATGTGTAACCACTATTAATAAGCATTTCTCTAGCTTCTGAATAAGATATATCTTCTTGTTCTGACATTTCTGATGCTACTTGATTTATAGCTGCAGCTGCATGGTATGAAAGTGTACTATTTCCATTTGAAGTTGAGCCTTTTGCAAATGTTAAACCATTATCTACTTCTTCTACTGCTGAATTATACTCTTCTTCTCCTATTTTACCTTGGTCATACATTTGATAAAGTACTGTTTTTGTTCTAGATTTAATAGCTTCACTATTATCTACTGCCTCATTAAATGGGTCGTAATTATTTGGTGAGTGATTTATTCCTGCTAAAAATGCCGCCTGTGCTGTATCTAACTCTGCTGCAGACTTGCTAAAATAATAATTAGCAGCAGATTCTACACCTCTAACCTCAAGGCCACCAGATGAACCTAGGTATATTCTGTTTAAATATCTTTCAAGTATTTCGTTTTTGGTAAGCATTTTTTCTACTTGTATTGCTCTTGACCACTCTCTTATTTTTCTTTCAATACCTGCCAAACCGCCTCTTGCGTCATCATTCATGGTAATTTTGACAAGTTGCTGTGTAATGGTACTACCACCAAACGAAGCATCTCCACCTGTAATAATTGATACTCCATAATTTAATATAGCTCTTGTGGTTCTTATAATGTCAACACCACCATGCTCATAAAATCTTTTATCTTCTATTGCAATAAAAGCATCTGGTAATTTTCCCATTTCATCAAGTGTAACCTTTTTGCTTATTTCATCACCAGTAAGCGTCGTTAATTCATTTCCAGCTTGGTCAACTATTTTTAGACCACTATCACTTAAAAGTTGCTCTTTTGTAATAGACCATTTATCACTAAAGAATATTGCTGAAAATGCTGCAATTCCTGCAATAATAAGTAAAAAGATTATTATGATAAAAATTTTAAATGCTAGCCATAATTTAGGATGTTTTCTATTCTTCTTTTTATCTTGTTTCTTTTTTTGCTTTTCTAGTCTTTTAATGTCTTTTTCTTTTTTTGGATTAAGTTTTGTAACATTTTTATTACTTGATTTTGTAGTACTACTTACCTTGTTATTAGTATTTGTACTTTTCTTTTTATTATTTTTCATTCAATACCTCCTAAGTATAATATGCTTTAAACATATTTTAGGCAAAACTATTTGAACAATATTATATTACAAATTTACAAATATTACAATGTTTTGACCAATTATTTTAGGTTTAAA
>CALXZV010000028.1 GCA_944393335.1 uncultured Clostridia bacterium
TGACAATTTTTTATTCATTGTGTTGAAAATAATATTTGAATAATATATAATTTTATGAAATAGGAAGGATGATAGTTTGAAAGAAATTACTTTTATAACTATGTGAGCTTTTAAAGCAAAACGCGAAAGGAATGAAATTTAGTATGAAAAAAAGAAATATATTAATTATACTTGCAATAATACTTATAATTGCAATCATTATTGCAATTGTTATATTTTTCATATTTAAAATAAATGCTAGTAGAGAAAATAGCAATCAAGATTTTAGTGAAAACTTAGTAGAAAGCAATGGCATATTTGATAGTACAGAAGAAAGTGAAAATGAAATTTTAAAAAACAATGTTGAAACAGAAAATATGATATCTGAAAATAACGAAAACGCACAGAATAATCAATTAGAAAACAATAATACAGAAAGTGCTAATGCTTCAAATGCTAATAACAGTTCAAATTCATCAGAAAGTTCGAACAATTCAAATTCATCAAATTCGTCAAATAGTTCTTCTAGCACTAATAGCTCTAGTTCAAATAATTCTTCTGGCACTAATGGCTCAAGTTCAAGTAGTTCATCTTCGAGTGCTAATGGTTCAAGTAAACCTACACATGTGCATAATTGGAAAGACCATACTGCACAGCGCTTGGTGTCAAAGAAGGTAACTGTTGTAGATGAACCAGCTAAAACTGTACAAGGAGCACAACTATATACCCAACATGATGATGGAACATGGCATAGTGATGGTAAAATTTATTGGTTTGAAAATGGTTTTACATTAGATGATTTTAAAACTATATTAAAGAACAAAATAAGAAATGAAGGATATATGGGGAACTATGTAAATAGAACTAAAACAATAGAAGCTGTTACACATGAAGAAGACCAAGAATATTATGAAACATATGTAGACTATCAATATTGCGACTGTGGAGCTAGAAGATAATAGTTTATTCGTGCTTTTTTTCAGTTGGAAATGAGCCTTTTCGAAAATTATGGTTATTTTCGATTTAGGACTGTCCCCAACTGAAAAAATTATTTTTGATTTAGGACCGTCCCCAACTGAAAAAATTATTTTCGATTTAGGACCGTCCCCAACTGAAAAAATTTCTTAAAAATAGTGGAAATTTAAAAATAATAATGATACAATACAATAGAATAATTGAAATAAACGGAGGAAAAGTTAATGCCAAGAGGTAGAAAAAGCAAAAAAAAGCAAGAGCAAAAAAAGCTAAACATTACAGTTGCAATACTTATAGTACTTAGTATTTTGCTTGCTGTATTAATATATACAAAATCAGGTTATTTAGGACAAACCCTTAGCCCAGCGCTAGGAGGAGTTTTAGGCTACATTAAATATTTAGTACCAATAGCGCTTTTTGCGTTTTCTTTATACATAGCATATGATAAAGATACAAAATATTATTTGCCTAAAATTTTTATGTTTGTATGTATACTTGTTTTAATTGATGTTGTTTTTAGCTGTTTTCAAGTATCTAAAGGTAATATAGATATTTCTAAATCAATGGATTCAATTTTAAAACAAGCATATACTTTAGGAACAATGGATATTGGTGGTGGTGTGCTAGGTACTGCAATAGCAGCTCCTCTTATAAACCTTATAGGATTACTTGGAACAGTAATTGCTTCAATAGGTGTAGGTTTAATTGCTCTAGTATTTATATTTGGACTTCATCCAGCAGATGCAATTTCTAATTCAATAGATAAATTTGCTGAAAAGCAAGCAAGAAGAAGTAAAGAAAGAGAGCAAGCAAGGGAAGAACAAAAGCAAAATGTGGCAAATGTAGAACCTGTAAGGCATGAAACTAGAAAAGAAAGAAAATTAAGAGAAAAACAAGAAAAAGAAGCTAGAGAAAAGGAAAACTTAGAAGAACAAATTACTATAAATTTAAATGAGCCTAAAAAATATGACCATTCAAAAGATAATTTGGATGCATCAATTTTTTCTAAGAAAAATGCTAATTCTCCAAGGCAGGTCATACAGCAAACTTCAAGTGATGACTTATTTACAAGCCAAGAAGAGGAAAAAGAGGCTAAAACTAAAGAGGTTTTACAACTTGACCATGGTATAACTGTTCATGATGAACATTATGAATTTCCACCTATTACATTGCTTGAAGAAGGTGAGAATAAATCAGATAAAAATAGCGAAAAGAGACTTTTGGCTACTGCTGAAAAGTTAAGAAGAACATTGCATAGCTTTGGCGTGTCTGCAAAAGTTGAAAATGTGTCTGTAGGACCAGCTATTACAAGGTATGAGCTAGCCCCAGCAGAGGGAGTTAGAGTTAGTAAAATAGCTAATCTTTCAGATGATATAGCACTAGCATTAGAGGCTGAAACTATAAGAATTGAAGCCCCTATACCTGGTAAGCATACAGTAGGAATAGAAGTGCCAAATAAAGAAAAAAATATGGTGCCATTAAGAGATATTATAGAATCAGATGAATTTATAAATAGTAAGTCAAAGCTTGCATTTGCACTTGGCAAAGATGTTGCAGGTAGCATTGTTGTAACAGATATAGCAAAAATGCCACACATGCTTATAGCTGGTCAAACAGGTTCTGGTAAATCAGTATGTATAAATACTTTAATTACAAGCATAATATATAAAGCTAAACCTAGTGAAGTAAAACTTCTTATGATAGACCCAAAAGTAGTTGAGCTTTCAGTATATAATGGAATACCACATTTATTAATTCCGGTTGTAACAGATCCTAAAAAAGCAGCAGGAGCGCTAGCTTGGGCTGTTCAAGAAATGGTTAAAAGGTATAGCTTATTTGCTGAGAAAAAAGTTAGAGATATGAAGGGCTATAACAATTTAGCTGAAAAAGAAGGTAATCCAAAATTACCACAAATAGTTATAATTATTGATGAGCTTGCTGACTTAATGATGGTTGCACAAAAAGATGTTGAAGATGCTATTTGTAGATTGGCTCAAATGGCTAGAGCAGCAGGCATGCATTTAGTAATTGCAACACAAAGACCTTCAGTAAATGTAATTACTGGTATTATAAAAGCAAATATACCATCAAGAATTGCATTTTCAGTAGCTTCACAAGTTGACTCAAGAACTATATTAGATGGTGCAGGAGCTGAAAAACTATTAGGAAAAGGAGATATGCTTTTCTATCCATCAGGAGCACCAAAACCTGTAAGAATTCAAGGAGCTTTTATTTCTGATAAAGAAGTAGAAAACATAGTAAAATTCTTGAAAAAAGACGGTGAAACTACATACGATGCAGATATAATCGAATCAATTGAAAAGAGTGGAGAACCTGATAAAGCAGTAGCAGAAGATGATGAAGAAGATGATACAGATCCATTACTAAATGAAGCAATAGATTTAGTTGTAGAAACTGGACAAGCTTCAACATCATTTATACAAAGAAGGTTTAAAGTTGGTTATGCTAGAGCTGGCAGAATAATAGATCAAATGGAGCAAAGAGGAATTATTTCTGGTTATCAAGGAAGTAAGCCAAGAGAAGTGCTAATGTCAAAAGAAAGATGGCAAGAACTTAAAATGGCGCCGGCAGATAGCCAAGTTTCAAATGATGGTGCTACACTTGAAGTAGAAGCATCTGAGCAAGAAGGATAATATTTTACTTACAAAGGAGAACCAAGTTGAAGTCTAGACTTTTACAAAAAGATTATAGTGAAGAATTAGAAGAAATATGCGAAAGCAAAAGGTTTGACAAAGAAGCTCAAAACCTTTTGCTTAGCATGCTTTATAAAGCCGACGGAGCATATAATGACTATAGAACTGTAAAAAGAGAAGTACCATCAAAAGAAGATTTTTTAGAAAACATAATAGAAATTGTAAAAAATTATTGCAAAGAAATTGAAATAGCAAAGCCAAATTCGGAATTAGAAAAAGAATTAAATAAATCAAGATGTAAAGTTGTAGAAGAAGAGCCTGATAATAAATACAATAAAGAGCAAAAAGTTATATTTTTTCCAAATGAAAAGGTTATATTATACAGCATAATAAAGGCAGGACTAGATAAAATAAACACCAATTTGAGCTTAAAAGATAAGTCTATGTTAGGAGCTATTCAAATAGGAAAATGCATTTCAAGTTCAGAAGTAATTAGAGATTTTAATGGATTTTCTTGGTCACAAATAGTAAGTGAAATAGAAAGCCTAGAATGTAATGCTTTATATACAGATTTAACATTTTTATTGGGCGAAAAATATGTGGACAACTTAAAATCAAGTAATATAGAAAAATTAAATACTGTTGTAGAAGCAGAACTTTTAGAACAAATGCAAAAAATAGCAACAAAATTTTATTTAGAATATGATGAAAATCAAGCGAGAATTGTAGAACAAAACTTAAAAAAAGATAAAGATGAACTTGAAAAAATGGAAGCAGGTTCTGAATATGTTGAAAATATAAGCAATATCAAAAAAGATTTACTTAATAAAATAAAAGAAATTGACGAACAATTAAATGACCCAAAAGAGTTAAGAAATGCATACATTAACCATAACAAAAATTTACCAAATGAGCAAAAAATATTTAGCGTAAGTCATTATGAAGAAATGATACAAAAGCAAAGACAAGATATTTTGAATAAAATAGAAGAATATAATAAACTGCAAAATCCTATAGAATTTGTAAAAATCAAGCAAGAATTAGAAAATAGAATAAAGTTTGCAGAAGAAGTAAATACAATACAAATAGAAGATTTACAAAAAGTGTTTTTTAAAGATTTTAGTAAAATTTTAGGTGATTTAAATGAAAAGGATAGACTAATTGATTACATTTATAAAATAAGATATTTAAAATATTTGCCAGTTAGCCAAGATAAGCTAATGAAAGATGTGATAGATTTTACTGATTTAGAGAAAAATACAATTGAGAAATGTATTGAAAAAAATGTAATAACACCAATTTCAAATAATGCTAAAACAGACTATTTGTTATTAAAAAGTTTATTTGAAACGAGAAATATTTCAATTGAAGGCTTACTTGTTAAATTAAATGTAAAAGATGGTAAATTAATTTCAGAAATTTATGATGGAGATATTTTAGATAGCACAAATGAGGTAGAACTTCCAAAAGGGAGCAATATACATTTAAGAAAAACAAAAAAGGTCAAGATTTTTGACTAGGAGGATTTTATGAAAGTTACGTTTTTAGGTGCAACAGAGACTGTTACGGGCTCAAACTTTTTAGTAGAAGCTGCAGGAAAAAGATTTTTGATAGACTGTGGATTACATCAAGGAAAATATGAGGAAGAAATTTTAAATGATGAGCCTTTTGACTATGATATTAATTCAATAGATTTTATGCTTTTAACACATGCTCACATAGACCACTCTGGAAGAATACCCAAATTGTATAAAGAAGGATACAGAAAGCCAATTTATACTACAAAGGCAACAAGAGATTTATGTTCTATAATGCTTCCAGATAGTGGACATATACAAGAATCTGAAAATGAAATTAAAAATAAAAAAAGAAAAAGAAATGGTCAAAAGCCAGTAGAACCACTTTACACAGTAGAAGATGCAGAAGATTCTATGGAGCTATTTGTTCCTGTTAAATATGATGAAATAGTAAAAATAGATGATAATATTTCTGTAAGATTTAATGATTCAGGTCATATGCTTGGTTCAAGCATAATTGAAATATGGGTAAATGAAAACGGAGAAACTAAAAAGGTTGTATTTAGTGGAGATATTGGAAACAATGATATACCTTTACTTTCAAGCCCTACAATGATTGAAAGTGCAGACTATTTGATAATGGAATCAACTTATGGAGATAGACTTCATTTAAAAAATGATCAAAAAGCTTCAATTTTTTTGGATATTGTTTCAGAAACTTTGGATAATGGCGGAACAGTTGTAATTCCTTCATTTGCAGTAGGTAGAACTCAAGAAATTTTATTTGAGCTAGATAAAATAAAAGATTTAAGAAAAAATGATGAGGCTTTTGCAAAAGAGTACGAAACACTTATGAAAGCAAAAGTTTATGTGGATAGTCCACTTGCAACATCTGCAACAGAAGTATTTAAGGCAAATATGGATCTATTTAAACCAGAAATACAAGAGGTTATAAAAAGAGGAGATAATCCACTAGATTTTCCAGGCTTAACATTTACAAAAACGGTGGAAGAATCAAAAGCATTAAATGAATCAAATGAGCCTTGCATAATCATTTCTGCAAGTGGCATGTGTGATGTAGGTAGAATAAAACACCATTTGAAGCACAATATATGGAATCCAAAAAGTACAATACTTTTTGTGGGATATCAAGCACCTGGAACACTTGGAAGAAGAATTGTTGACGGAGAAAAAAAGGTGAAAATACTTGGCGAAGAATTTGCTGTAAAAGCTAGAGTTGAATATATTGAGGGATATTCGGGACATGCAGACCAAGAATGGCTACTTAATTTTGTTTATTCATTTACAAGCAAAATGCCGGACCACATATTTTTAGTGCATGGTGAACCACATTCACAGGAAGTTTTAAAGCAAAAAATAGAAGAAACAACAAATATAGGTGTTACAATTCCAAAATACGGTGAAGAATACACATTGGACAAAAACTTAGAAAAATGTCAACTTTGCGTAAACCCAGTAAATAAACAAAAACAAAGAATTGACATACTATCTAAGATGGATGCTTTGGAAAGTGAAATAGAAGAAATGAAGCATAATTTGAAAGAAAATATTAGATTGTCTTCTAATTATGATGAAGATATGGTAAAATTGAATAACAGAGTAAATGATTTAAGAAAGCAAATAATTGAGATAATGCAGAGTAAGTAATTGTTGCTTAAGCTGTTAAATAGCTTGGCTCACTTGAAATGTTCAAGGAGTATATTGCAAGATTATAAATTATAAATAAAAGGAGTTAATCAAATGAAAAAAAAGTATTACAATGATGCGTTTATTGGAAACAAAGATTTAATTGCTACATTTAGCAAATATGGAGAATTACTTAGGCTATACTATCCTTCTCCAGATTATATGCAGTATTCAGATTTTTATCATATAGGGGTAAAAATAAATGATTCTAATATCATTTATTTACATAATGATGTGAATAATAGGTACAATCAATACTATGAAGATGATACTAATGTTTTAGTTACAGACATAGAAAACACTTACTTTAACTTAAAAGTAAAGCAAATAGATTGTGCAATGATAAGTCAAGATATTTTGCTAAAAAAATATGTTTTTAAAAATGATAATACTATAGATTTAGACTTAAAACTTCTAGTACATTCAAAAGTATTTTCATCATACAACAATACTGCTGGTGGCATGATTTCAAATAATGCATTAATTCAATATAGCCACAACTATACCTGTGCAACATTTTCAAAAGAAAAATTGTATAGTCATCAGTTAAATAATGTGGACAATAATATTCAGTCAGGAAATATTTATGATAAAGATTATATTGGCATGAGCTCGGACTCGGCTATAAGCTATGATTTGGGTGTACTTAAACCAGGTGAAACAAGAGAATTTTGTATGTACATATATATTTCATCAGGAGATGATAGTCTAACTGAAATACAAGAGCAAATTGAAAAAGTTAGAAGAATAGATGTAAATAAAGAAATAAGCAAAGTAATAAAACATTGGAAAAAATACGTTGAAGACCATGATACCTTAAAGATAAAACCAGATGGCTCAGATTATATGAATAAAATTATTCAAATATATAAAAGAACAATTTTACTTATGGCATTATTAATAAACGAAAGAACCGGCGGAATATCTGCTTCTGTTGAAGTTGACGAAGAAAGAGATAAATCAGGAAGATATGCATATTGCTGGCCTAGAGATTCAGTTTTAGTATATAAAGCATTAGACTTTATAGGATTCGAGAACATGTCTAAAAAATTGTATGAAAACTTTTTAAGAAAAACTCAAGAAAAGAATGGAATGTGGGAGCAAAGATTTTATACAGATGGAAGACTCGCACCTTGCTGGGGATATCAAATAGATGAAACAGCAACAGTCGTTTATGGTGCATATAGACATTTTCTAGTTATGGAAAGAAAAACAGGCAAAAAGGATACCAAATTCTTAAAAGATAATTTAAAAATGCTAGAAAAGGGGACCAAATTCCTTGAAAAATATATGGACTATATTTTAGGAAAAGAAGAAACTGAAGATAAAGTTAGAATGGAACTAGAAAAAGACTACAACTATAAAGAAAGAGATGAAATATACAAGCATCCAAGTTATGACTTGTGGGAAAACACAGAAGGAATACATTTGTATTCATTAGCTGCAATATACTCAGCATTTGATTCAATGATAAAAACATATGATGAAGTATATAGCTTGTTTGAAAAAAATAGATTAAAACAAGATGACATTTTAAAATGCAAAAAGAAATTAGAAGAATATAAAAGAGATACTAAAAAATACATTTTAGACAACTTAGTAGATAAAAAAATGAATGTACTACTAAGAAACACAACAGATAGATTAGTAGACATAAGTGTTATAGCTGCTATATTCCCATTTAGAGTGTTTGATATGAATGAAAAAGTAGTGCAAAATACGGTTGACCAAATAAACATGACATTAAGAACATACTCAGGAGGATATTTAAGATATCAGGGAGATGGTTACCTTGGAGGCAACAATCCTTGGATAATTGCAACTGGCTGGATGGGCTTATATTTCCATGCTGCAGGAGATGACAAAAAAGCAAATGAGTGCTTAAACTTTATAGTACAAAGTGCTACACCACAAGGCTTTTTAGCAGAGCAATCAAATAGTGACTTAAATGAAAAATGGGTAATAGGACTTGCTTGGTCTCATGCGGTATTTATAGAATTACTTGTATTTTTGATGAATGGAAATAAGGAATACTAAAAGAAAGGATATAAAATGGCAAAAGCAAAGACAATTTTTGTTTGTAGCTCATGTGGATATGAATCACCAAAATGGCTGGGCAAATGTCCAGCCTGTAATGAGTGGAATACTTTTTATGAAGAAAAAGAACAGAAGTCAGTTGGCCTAGACGGAAAGCAAAAACAAACAGCAAAGCCAACTTTACTTAAAAATGTAGAAGGAAAAGAAGCCATAAGAGTTCATACGGGCTATGAGGAACTTGATAGAGTATTAGGCGGTGGCTTAGTAAAAGGCTCTCTTGTACTTGTTGGTGGTGAGCCTGGTATTGGTAAATCTACTTTAATTTTACAATTATGCAATAAAATTGCAAATTTAGGACCAGATTCAAAAGTTTTGTATGTTTCAGGAGAAGAGTCTGCTGAGCAGGTTAAACTAAGAGCAGACAGACTTGGCATAAGTAGTGACAACATTATGTTTTTGGGCGAAACAGACATAGATGCAGTAGATAGTGAGATAACTTCCATGAACCCAAAACTTGTTGTAATAGATTCTATTCAAACAATGTATTCTAGTGAAATAACTTCTGCTCCAGGAACTGTAAGTCAAGTAAGAGAAATAACAGCAAGGATAATGAGAGTTTGCAAGCAAAAAGCAATAACTACAATTATAATTGGACACGTAACTAAAGACGGAAATATAGCAGGACCAAGAGTTTTGGAACATATGGTTGATACAGTTTTATACATAGAAGGTGAAAGATATTTTTCATACAGAATTGTTAGAAGTGTAAAAAATAGATTTGGTTCTACTAATGAAGTAGGTATGTTTGAAATGCAAAATGAGGGAATGGTGGAGGTTACAAATCCATCATCAATACTTATTTCAGAAGGAAGCGACAAATATTCTGGCTCAGTTATAATTTGCACAATAGAAGGTACAAGACCACTTTTAGTAGAAGTACAAGCACTAACTACAATGAGCGTTTATGGAATACCTAAAAGAACAGCCAATGGTGTAGATTTTAACAAATTAGCTTTGCTAATAGCAGTGCTAGAAAAAAGAGCAAACTTAGCACTTGGCAATCAAGATGTTTACTTAAATGTTGTAAGCGGAATGAGAATAAATGAGCCAGCAGCAGATTTAGGTATAGCATTAGTTGTAGCGTCTAGTTTTAAAAATATAAGCATTCCAAAAGATATAGCAGTAATAGGGGAAGTTGGACTAACAGGAGAAATAAGAAGCGTAAATTTAATAGATAAAAGATTAAAAGAGGTTGAAAGACTTGGATTTAAAAGGTGCATAATACCAGAAAATAACAGAAAACTATTGAAAAATAAGTATAATTTAGATATAATAGGTGTCAGAAATATAAATGATGCTTTAAGAGCAGTTGAGATAAAATAGAAAGGTTTGCAAAATGGCAATTAAAGAAAATGATTTTATTAACATTTTAAAACTTATAGCACCTGGAACACCTATTAGAGAAGGTCTAGAAAATATATTAAAAGCAAAAACTGGTGCTTTAATAGTAATTGGTGAAAATAAAGAAGTAATGGATTTGGTAGATGGTGGTTTTAATATTAATGTAGACTACACATCTGCAAGACTTTATGAACTAGCCAAAATGGATGGAGCAATCATACTAAGTTCAGATTTGAAAAAAATATTATTTGCCAATACCCAGTTAGTTCCTTCACAATCAATACCAACTCAAGAAACAGGCACAAGACATAGAACAGCTGAGCGTGTAGCAAAGCAGACAGGAAATATAGTAATTAGTATCTCTCAAAGAAGAGGAATAATAACTATTTATCAAGGAAACAACCGTTATGTACTAGAAGATACATCAAGAGTTGCATCAGAGGCAAATCAAGCACTTCAAACAGTTGAAAAATACAAAAAGGTATTGGATAACAGGCTTAACTTGCTTAACGAGTATGAGTTCAATGACATAGTTACACTTCAAATTGTTATAGAAACATTGCAAAGAGCAGGAATGCTTATGCAAGTTGTTGATGAAGTTGAAAGGGCTATTTATGAACTTGGTACAGATGGAAGATTATTGGAAATGCAACTGGAAGAATTAACAGATGGTGTTGATAACGAAGTTGGACTTATAATTAAAGATTATGTTAAAGGCAAAAATGCAGATAAAGCATTAGAAAAAATACAAAATATGACTCACGAAGAACTTATGATTTCAACAAATATTGCAAAAGCACTTGGATTTACAGCTCAAGATAGCTATGATGAGGTTAGCGTATATACAAGAGGTTATAGAATACTTAGTAAAATACCAAGAATGCCAAGCAACATTGTGGAAAATTTGGTTAAAAAGTTCAAATCTTTTCAAAATTTATTGCAGGCTAATATAGAAGAACTTGATGCAGTTGATGGAATTGGCGAAATTAGGGCTAGAACAATTAAAAGGTCTCTAAAGAGAATGCAAGAACAGTTTGTGTTTGATAATTTGATTGGATAGCTTTGAAAAATAATAAAAATAGCGTTGATAATTCATAAATTCTGTGATAGAATAATTTTGTTAAAAGCGGATGTAAAATACAAGGAAGGATACATATTATGAGTAAAGATACAAAAAAAGAAAATATGAATACTACAAAAAAAGATGAAGAGTTAAAAGAAGAATCAAAATTAAAAGAAAATGCTAAAAAATCTGAAAATAAAGAAAAAACTAAAATTTCAAAGTCAGAAAAGAAAGAAGCAAAATTAGAAAAGGCAAACAAAAAACTAGAAAAAGCTAAAGCTTCAGGTGGAGAAAAGCAATACGCAAAAATTAAATTTGTAGCAACAATTATAGCCATAATTTTAGTCTTAGGACTAATCGCATATGTTACAAATACAATAATAAAAAAGCAAAACTTTTATGTTCAAAATCCACTAGCAACAATAGAAGTAGAGAACTTTGGAACAATAAAGGTAGAGCTATATCCAGAGTATGCACCAAATACAGTTGCAAACTTTATAGCTTTAGCTAATAATGGATTTTATGATGGACTTACATTTCATAGAACTATACCAGATTTCATGATACAAGGTGGAGA
>CALXZV010000029.1 GCA_944393335.1 uncultured Clostridia bacterium
TCATAATAAAAATGAGTGTAATAATCAATTACCTTATTGTAATTAATTACTACACTCTTATGGTACCAAACTTATTTCATTAAATCTTACGATATATATATATACAGTCTCAAGGCTTTCAGCGATTTTTGTCATTTATTTTTGCTCCTTTAATTTCCTTTATTATATATTTGAGTAATCTTTTTTTCAAGTTTAATTTTAATCTATATTTACTTTATTTTTTGATTTTTTTGCAAAAATATGCACACTTGCAATTGGTATAAGCACCACTATGTATGGAATTATATATCTTGATTTTGCCTCCCACAAAATATGGAATGCGAATCCTCCCATAAAAATTAACAATAAGTAGATAATTTCTGGTGACAAGTTTTTTCTATTTTGTATTAGTACAATAATTGAGCATACACACATAAGTATTAACAAAGCTTTTTGATAAAATGCTAATGGTGATTTTACTACATTTAAATAGTCATCTTCACTTTCGTGCAATAAATTAAGTCTTACTGCAGAATATGTGTTTTCAGCCCACATAGAAGCTAATTTCATTGTATAAAATCTAAATGTATAGCCAATATTTTGTGAAAAATATGTAAGTCTATCTTTTATTCTGTTTGCATATTCATCTTTAACACCTTGTGGGTCTTTTAAAGCAGGCTCTCCTATACTTTCATTGTACCAACCATTACCTCTACTGCTTTCACTCATCGCCATTAAAAAGTAACTTATACTTGGATAAGATTTGCTTTCATCTAAGTCATATTTATTTATGTAATAGCTGTTTACTATCCTTGCTGGAATAAGCGAAATTACTATGTACACTACAATTACTAAAACATTTAATATATTTTGCTTTGCTGTTTTGCTCTTTATTTTTGTAAATAAGTTAAATAGCAAATAAATGACTGTTGCGATTATAAATATTGAGCTATTCATTCTCATCATATATGCAAGCATTGAAAAAGCCGAAGCAATAACAGCATATTTTATATAACTATATTTTTTAGGCTTTTTTTCCAAACATATAGCCCCAGCATTTTTATTAAAATTCTCTTCTTTTATGCTTGTATTATTGTTTTCATACTCTACAAATTTCATCATGTAGTATACACTAAATAAAGAAAATGCTAAGCTTGGCAAATCTCCATAAATAAATGTTGAAAGCATTGGTATTGACACAAATGTTAGCATTAGGGTTAATAATAGAACTTTATTTACTTTGTATTTTTTAGATAGCATATTCCCTATTTTGTAAACTGCGGCAACTATTGCAATTACAGCAAATACATTTGGCACTCTTAATACTGCAATTCCATCGAAATGTATTAATTTAAAGAAAAGGCTATAAATAAAGCTCAGTGGTATTTGCTGTGGGTAAGATTGAATATATTCTTTCAGTGTAGTGCCTGCATATGTTCCACTTTGCAATATTTCTTCATCATAGCCTTTGTAAAAAAGTTTGCCCATCATTGCAACTTCTACTTGGTCACCAACTATGGGAGCCCAAACAAAAATTGTCCACAAAATATCCGCTAATATGTAAATAGCTAAAGCAGCTATAAATAGCCTTTTTCTTAGTCTTTTTCGTTTATCATCTTTATATAAAAATTTGTTTAGCCAATTTGCAAACAAATAAATAATCGCGCCAATTAGCAATATGCCAAGTATATAAATAATGTTATTATAAGAAATTGTTATATGCTCTGTTGCGTCTAAATTTGCTGTAAAACATATATTTAAAATTACTACTATTGCTAAAAATATTACTCCAATTATTGAAAAAAATCGTTTCACTCTACTCTCCTTATATATATTTTTTTCATTTAAGGACCGTCCCCAACTGAAAATTTTACATATACTCTTTTAATTTTTTACTTCTACTTGGATGTCTTAGTTTTCTTAAGGCTTTCGCTTCTATTTGTCTAATTCTTTCACGGGTTACTTGAAATTCTTTGCCAACTTCTTCAAGAGTTCTCGCTTTTCCGTCATCTAATCCAAATCTTAATCTTAAAACTTTTGCTTCTCTTGGAGTAAGAGTTGACATTACTTCGTCAAGTTGCTCTCTAAGCATTGTGTATGATGCGGCATCTTGTGGTGATGGAGAGTCTTCGTCTTGTATAAAGTCGCCTAAGTGACTATCATCTTCTTCTCCAATAGGTGTTTCAAGTGATACAGGGTCTTGGGCTATTTTTTGTATTTCTAATACTCTTTCTACTGATACATCCATTTCTTTGGCAATTTCTTCTGGTGTAGGCTCTCTACCATTTTGTTGCAATAATTGTCTTGATGTTCTGATTAATCTATTAATAGTTTCTACCATATGAACTGGGATTCTTATTGTTCTTGCTTGGTCTGCTATAGCTCTAGTTATAGCTTGTCTAATCCACCATGTTGCATAAGTACTGAATTTGTAGCCTTTGGTGTAGTCAAATTTTTCAACAGCTTTAATAAGACCCATGTTTCCTTCTTGGATAAGGTCTAAGAATAACATACCTCTGCCAACATATTTTTTAGCTATACTTACAACAAGTCTTAAGTTTGATTCTGCTAATTTTTGTTTTGCAGCTTCGTCACCCGCTAAAACTTTTTTGGCTAAGTCTAATTCTTGATCATATGTTAAAAGTGGTATTTTACCTATTTCACGTAAATACATTCTAACTGGGTCATCTATGCTTACGCCTTCTAAATTGTCTACATCTATATCATTGACATCTATATCTTCTACTTCTTCTAAGTCTTCTGCATCTGGCTCAATGTCTTCCATATCATCTTTTAACACATCTATTCCACTATTTTCTAAGGCATTAAATACTTCATCAATTTGGTCAGCAGTAGCATTACCAAGTTTCGACGCAAGTTCGCCATATGTGATTTTTCCTTTTGCCTTTACATCTGCAATTATTTTTTGTATTTCTTCTGGGTTTTTGCCTCTTCTGGCTCTTGTAGGTCTTTTTTCTTTAATTTTTTTAGCCTCTTCTTGTTTTTCTTTATGAGCTATTCTAGCATTGTCTATTGATTTTATTGCTGCTTTTAAGTCTGTCTTTTTTTCTTTTTTTACAACCTTTTTTCTTGTTTTTTTACTCATAATTAAATTAATTCCTTCCTAGAAATAAATTTTTTGTAAAGCTACAATTGCTCTACTTACCCAATAATTAGTTTTGCTTTTATTTGATTTTTGCTAAGCTAATTATTATATCGTTTAATTCTTTTCCTAAATTTGTAGACTCTTCTTTTGAAATTGTATTATCGTTAAGTTTATTTATAATTTCGTTTCTTCTGGTAATTAAATTGTGCTTTTTGTATGCTTTTTCTATATCTTCTATACCCTTTTCAACATCCGTTATTTCAAAGTCATATGCCAAAATTCCACTAATATAGTTAACTGTGTCGGTATCTTCAAACCAGTTTAGCACATTTTCCATGTTTTCATTTGGAGTCAATTTGTCATATAAAGTTTGAATTATATTTTTATTTTTCTCAGATTTTATACTTTCTATGCTAACTATTTGTTTTATTCGCTCTAAACTTTCTTTTGGATAATTAATTAGAAGATATATTACCATTTGTTCTCTTCTTGATGTTTGTTCATCAACTTTTTCTTCTTGCTTTGGTCTAACTATGTTTGGTTTTGCCTCTAATGTTTTAGGGCTTGCGCCTTTGGCTGAATATAATCTTTTATTGACTTCTGCATAAATTGCTTCTTTTGAAATATTGTATGTACTTGCAATTTTGTCAACATATACTTCTCTTTCCATGCTGTTATTTACTTCTGAAAGTATTTTGGCAATTGCATTTAAAAACTTGATTTTATCGCTTACATTGTCCAAGTTAAGGTCTTTTTTAAGATTTTTAACTTTGTACTCAACTACTGAAATGGCATCATCCATGCATTTTTTAAATCTGTCTGGACCATATTTTACAACGAATTCGTCTGGATCTTTTGCTCCACTTATTTGTAAAACTCTAATGTCACAGCCCATGCTCCTAAGTATGTCCATGCCTCTAACTATGGCAGCTTGTCCTGCTCCATCAGCATCATAGCCAAGTATAACTTGCTCTGTAGACTTACGCAAAAGTCTACCTTGTGCGTCTGTAAGTGCTGTTCCAAGTGATGCCACAACATTTGTAATACCTCTTTGGAAAAGTGAAATAGCATCCATGTAACCTTCAACAATAAGTAACCTTTTCATGACTCCGTGGGTTAAACTTTTTGGCAACATTTAATCCAAATAGGTTACGCCCCTTGCTGTAAACAATATTTTCTGGTGAATTTATGTACTTAGGTTTGCTATCGTCTAAAACTCTACCACCAAAGGCTATTACTCTATTTCTAACATCTTGTATTGGAAACATTATTCTATTACGATATCTATCAATGTACATACCTTTTTCGCTTTTATTAACTAAACCCGAAGCTAAAATTTCTTCATCTTCAAATCCTTCTTTTCTAAGAGCTCTATACAGTTCATCAAACTGACCTGAATAGCCTATCATAAACGACTTTAATGTATTATTGTCTAATTTACGCTTTTTTATGTATTCTTGTCCTTGTTTTGATTCTGGTCTGTATAAGTTTTTGTGATAAAACTCGGCTGTGAACTTGTTTACATCATAAACCTTAGCTTTAAGTTTAGCTACCTTTTCATCTTCATAATTTGTAAGTGTAGGTAATTTGATACCTGCTCTATCTGCAAGCATTTGCACACTTTCGACAAAGCTAACATTTTCTATTTTTTGTATGAAGTGAAAAACATTGCCACCAACACCGCAACCAAAGCAATGAAATATTTGCTTATCTGGTGAAACTGAAAATGATGGTGACTTTTCATTGTGAAATGGGCATAAACCAAAGTAGTTTCTTCCACTTCTTTTTAATGTAACATATTGTGATATGACATCTATAATATCATTACGACTTCTAATTTCATCTAATAATTCATCACTATATCTCACTTTAAACAATCCTTCTTTATACTCATACTTATATTATTCGACATATGTAAACTAAATCCTTCTTAAAATTACAAAAGTCTACATTTTATGTAAATGTTTTTTTGTGAAATTTGTGTTTTTGTAGTAAAAATATTGTAATTTTTTGTTTTAATTTAAAAATTTACATAATATTTATCAAGGTTCAAAATATTAGTGGACTTATATTTTAAAGTCCACCTCTATAGTCTTTTTTTTGTTTAATTTTTAAAGCTTTATAATATTTGTGTAATTTAGTCATACTAACTTTTAATTATTTAAGCATTTGCTGCACCATTAAATGGTATAAATTTGTTTACAGCATTTTGTTGTAAATCTATTTTTGCTTCTGTTGGAACTCTATATTCTTTGTATGACATATCTATTTTGTTGTCTATTAGTTTTTCTATTTCCTCTTTTGAAGAATGTTCTGCTAGAACTAATTCACTAACAAGAATTTGTTTAGCATTAAGTAACATTTTTTTCTCACCAGTAGACAAAGTTCCTTTTTCTTTTTGTTTAAAACTTAAGTTTCTAACAACATCTGCGACTTGATAAATGTCACCAGTTTTCATTTTGTCTAGATTTTCTCTGTAACGCTTATTCCAGTTGTTAGACATTTCAGTTTCATCTTTTTCTAAAACTTGAAGTACACTATTAGCACTTTTTTCGTCTATAACATTCCTAACGCCCATAGCTTCTGCTTTTGCTGTTGGAACCATTACCATTACTTCGCCCGGCATTTTGATTACGTAATATTGTTGTTTTTCTCCTAAAACTTCTTTTTCTTCAATTGATGATATTGTACCTGCACCGTGCATTGGGTATACGATATTATCTCCTATATTAAACACTTGTAGTCAACTCCTTTCCAACATTGTGTATGTAAAAGGGTATAATTCCCTCTTTTTAACACAATATTATTATACCACAATTTTAGAGATAAGTAAAGGAATTTTTTCAAATTTTAGGAACCTATTTTTCGTTAACTTATCTTGCAAGCCAACCTCCATCAACTGCAATGCATTCCCCATTTACATAGTTAGAAGCTTTAGATGATAAAAATATTACTGCACCGGCTAGATCTTCTGGTGTTCCCCATCTACCTGCTGGAATTCTATCTAATATTTCTTTTTCTCTTTTTGCATCCTCTCTAATTGCTTTTGTATTATCTGTTGCCATGTATCCTGGAGCAATTGCATTTACATTTATATTGTATTTTGCCCATTCATTAGCTAGTGCCTTTGTTAGACCTTTTACACCACTTTTACTTGCTGTATATGCTGGCACTCTAATTCCACCTTGATAAGAAAGCATTGAAGCAATATTTATTATCTTTCCACCTGATTTTTGAGCTATCATTTCTTTTGCTACTGCTTGTGATAAAAAGAATAATGTTCTTAAATTTAGATTTAAAATATCATCCCAATCTTTTACAGTATAATTTATTGCATCTTCTCTTCTTATTGTTCCCGCATTATTAACTAATATGTCTATTTTTCCAAAAGTTTCTTTAGTTTTATCAACTATTTCTTGAACTTTGTCAAGTGTTGTCAAATTTGCATTTATTGCTAAAAATTTGCCTCCTACCTTTTCTACTTCTTTTTGAGTAGGTTCTAACGAACTTTGTCCTATGCCAACAATGTTTGCACCAGCTTTTGCAAGCGCTATTGCCATACCTTGTCCAAGTCCTCTAGTTGCTCCTGTTACAATTGCAACTTTTCCAGTTAAATCAAATAAATCATTCATTTTTGCTCTCCTTCATTTCAAATTTATTTTTTAATTATATTTATGTCATATTACAAAAGTCTGCACAATGCTTGTTTCACACCTGCGCAGACTTTAAATTAAGCTATTTTTAGCACATTTTTGATTATTTCTTTTATTTTTCCATCTTCTGCATATTTAAAGAAATTTTGCTTAAATTGCTCTGTATTTATTGTATTATATAAAAATTCTTGGTCAATTTCTTTTAAAATTGTAGGCATATCTTTATAAGTTATTTTTTTAACTTCATCAAGTATCTTTTTGTTTCTTTGCTCTGGAACAGCTCTTTCTTTAGGATATCCTCCTCCAAACTCTTCTTTGAAAAGTTTTTCAAAAATATATTCTAAAGTAATTTCACCACCCCAGCCAAAACCTTTTGCAAATGGTATGGCTACAGCATTGCCTGCATTTATTTGTCCAAACATATAAGCATCTTCTGCATCTTCTATGTGTCCACAAAGTACATTTGGGAAACTATTTAGCGCAAGCATTGCACCTTCACCTGTACCACAACCAGTAACTATAAAGTCTGCTGCTTTGCTATTAATAAGTATTCCTGCCAAAAGGCCAACTTGGACATATGTTAAATTTGTATTTTCATCACTATAATTTATAATTTCATTATCTTTATTTGTTTTTACCAATGCATCATAAATTATTTTGTTTTTACTAGCTTGGCTATTTTCATTAATTAATGCTATTCTCATTTTTTCTCCTTAATGCTTTGTAACAATCTCATTTTTGTTCTTGTAAATACTATTTGGTTTAATCACACCTCTTACTGATGAAAGTGGATAAATATTTGTATTTTTTCCTACAATTGTTCCTGGATTTAGCACACTGCCACATCCAACTTCAACATTGTCTCCAAGCATTGCGCCTATTTTTTTCATACCAGTTTCTATTTTTTCATCGCCATTTTTAATAACAACTAATTTTTTATCTGATTTAACATTTGAAGTAATTGATCCAGCGCCCATATGTGACTTGTATCCAAGTATTGAGTCACCCACGTAATTGTAATGTGGTACTTGAACATTATTAAATAAGATAACATTTTTTAACTCTGTTGAATTTCCTACAACAGCATTTTTACCTATAATTGCATTTTTTCTAATAAATGCACAGTGTCTTACCTCTGCACCTTCGCAAATAATGCAGTTTTCGCCAATATATGCTGATTTATACACTTTTGCTGACTTATGTATCCACACATTTTCCCCTATTTGTTCATATTCATCTTTATTTAGAGTTTTACCAAGTTCTAAAATAAACTCTTCAATATGTGGCAAAACTTCCCATGGGTATGTATATTTTTCTAGCAAAGATTTTGCTATGGTTTCATCTAAATTATATAAATTTGAAATTTTACAATCTTCCATTTTGGCTATCTTCCTTTCAATAAAATAAGTCTAAACCTTCCAATAATTATTATACAATTCCACTGCAGTAGCTGGGCTATCTGAGCCCTCTGCATTCTTTACTGGTGCAAAATCTTCATCTCTTCTGCCTCTTAGAATTGAAATATTATCAAAAAATGCAAATCCGTCAAATATAAAAGCTTCATATTTATAAGCGTTAGGTTTTGTAGCCTTAACAATCTCGCCTTTTTCATTCATAAAAGGTGCTTTTTTGTGAGCACTATGGTAAGGCAACTTTTCTTTGCTTATTTTATTAATAGCATCAATGCTATACAAATTGCACATTATATGTGACTCACCAAATAGTAACTCACCGTCATCATCTACTTCATGAGCCATTTCAGTTGGAAGCTCAGTGTATTCAATTACACCTGGCTTTCCATTTCTTTTACAAAATACACCAACAGGCTCTTCTGGGCTTCTTTTTACAACAGATTTAGAACCAATTTGATTGCCTTCGCATACAGTTAGTCCTAGCAAAATTGGATCAACCATATTTAAAAGTGCATTATCCACTGCTCCAATAAACACCCATTTAATGCCTTTTTGCTTCATATCATCTAGTACACCGTCTAATCTCATAGACTTGTATATGCAACCATTTCCATCTGCTGCATATTTAATATGAAAGTTCTCATCAACTAAAAGCTTGCCTTCCTCACTAATTAAAGGTAAATTGCCTTGTTTAAAAAATTTTATTTTATCCTTTGGATAATCAAAATAATTGTGTTCTTCAAAAAATTCTTCTGTTTTTGCATCATTTTCAGTGCTAGTCATTATGTACCAATTTAAAGTAACACCATATTTTTCGTTTGCCCTTTTTATATTATCTACCAATATCTCAAACAAATACTTTGGCTTTGGCTTAACATCAAGTAAAAATGTACCTTTTGGACCATTGTGACCAAGTCTTGTTCCTTGACCTCCAGCCATTGTTACAACTGCATATTCGCCATTTTTTATAATATTTTCGCCGGTCTCTTTATATTTATTAAAATCCTCATCGCTCATCTTGTATTTATCAACAAATTTAACGTGTTCTATTAATTGACTTTCTATTGCTTTTTCATTATCTCTTTTACTTATTTTATATAATTCGCTTAATTGTTCAAAATTAATATTTTCAATTTCATTAATTAATTCTTTTTGTTGAGTTTCATCTGCCATTTTTAAATAATTTAGTAAATGCTCTTGATTATTTTCTTTTAAAATGTCTTTGTAATTTGTCATATTATCAATTCCTTTCAAATGTATTAATATTTGTACTCATCACGCACATTTTATCACATTTGTATATAATATGCAAATAAAATTTGTTTTGGGAATTTTCAGTTTGGAACGGTCCTTAACTGAAAATATTTTGTCATAAGTTTTATCTTTGTCTAATATACTTTAATAAAGTTTTGTACAAATCTTCTTTAGGAGGTAAAAATGGAGGACAATTTAAAATTATATCAGGATATAGCAAATCGTACTGATGGAGATATTTATATAGGTGTAGTAGGTCCTGTAAGAACTGGAAAATCAACATTTATAAAGAATTTTATGGATTTATTAGTTATACCTAATATAGATAACTCTTACAAAAGAGAAAGAGCTTTGGATGAACTACCACAAAGTGCTTCTGGTAGAACTATAATGACAACAGAGCCCAAATTTGTTCCAAATGAAGCAGTTGAAATAACTCTTGATGGAAATGTTAAATTTAAAGCAAGATTAGTTGATTGTGTAGGTTATTTAGTAAATAATGCAATTGGGTATTTAGAAGATGACCTTCCTAGAATGGTTAAAACTCCTTGGTCTGATGAAGAAATGCCTTTTGGCGAAGCTGCTGAAATAGGCACAAAAAAGGTTATTCAAGACCATTCTACAATTGGTATTTTAGTTACAACAGATGGAAGTTTTTCTGGAATATCTAGAGATGATTATATTTTAGCTGAAGAAAGAGTTGTTAAAGAACTAAAAGAAATAAATAAGCCTTTTGTAATCGTACTTAATACAGTTGCACCTTATTCAGATTATTCAAAAGATTTAGCAAATTCTTTGGAAGAAAAATACAACTGCCCTGTTATACCTACAGACTGTGCTAATTTATCTTTATATGATATTAATGAAATTTTTAGCAAGGTATTGTATGAATTTCCTATTGAAAGAATTAATATTTCATATCCAAAATGGGTTGATGGATTAGATAATTCTCATTGGTTAAAGCAAGAATTAAACAAAGAAATCAAAGATACTTTCGGTGGTGTAAGTATTATAAAACAAGCAAATTTAGCAGTTAATAATTTGCAAAACACGGATATTATAAATTCTACAACTATTGATGAAATAAACCTTGGAACTGGCGCTATTACTATAACTATTTCACTAAAGGATGACTTATTTTATAAAGTACTTACAGAAATGTCTGGAACAACTATTAATAATGAATTTGACTTATTTACTGCATTTTATAGCTTTGCAAAAATCAAGAAAGAATATGACAGAATTGCACCTGCATTAGAAGAAGTTAAAACTAAAGGATATGGAATAATTACACCTTCAATGGATGAACTTATTTTAGATGAACCTGAAATAGTTAAACAAGGTTCTAAGTTTGGCATTAAATTACGTGCAAAAGCTCCAAGCATACATATGATTATGACTAATGTTGAAACTGAAGTATCACCTATTGTTGGAAGTGAAAAGCAATCTGAGGAATTGGTAAAATATTTGCTAGAAGAATTTGAAAGTGACCCTAAGAAAATTTGGGAATCTAATATATTTGGTAAGAATTTACACGAACTTGTTAATGAAGGTTTGCAAAACAAACTTGAAAGAATGCCTGAGGATGCACAGATGAAGTTACAAGAAACCCTTGAAAGAATTGTAAACGAAGGCGGCGGCGGATTAATTTGCATAATACTATAGCGTTAAAACGCAAAACAGAGGTGGAGCACCTGCTCCACCTCTATTTTTATAATATAGAAAAAATTAAGTTTTCCTTTTTTACAAAAAGCAATTATTTTTCTAAATTTTATTTATATAATTACTACCACCATAATACATATGTGATATATATACCTTTTTATTTTCTTCTTCTATTGTATATAAAATAACATAATTATTTATGACTATTCTCCTATAAATCAAATTTGTTCCTTTATACTTATCAATTTCAGCATAAATTCTAGGAGCATAGGATAAATTGCTAGTATATTCCTCTACTTTAAGCATTAAGTTATTAGCAGCTTGTTCTGCATATAAGTTTTCTTTTATGTAACTATATATTCTTCTAATTTCCTTTTTGCATTCATTAGTAAATTCAACAGAATAGTTACTATCTATATCCATATTCATTCCTCAATTCTTTGAAAAAATCTTTTGCTGGAGTAGTCCTTCCGTTTTTTATATCATCTTCTGACTTTTGTAAATGACTTATTATTTCTAATTCTTGAATTTTTTCTTTATACTCATTTATACTTAAAATAACCACATCTGCTTTGTCCTTTCTCTTTACAAATATAGGCTCATCTATATTATCATATTTATTAAGTGTTTTTTCAACTTCTTGAGTTGTAATTTGCATATTATCTCACAACCTTTCTTTTTAATATTTATTATTATATCACATTTTCAAAAAATTTACTAGCTTTTTTAGTAAATGAATTTTTACCCTTTAATTTTAAAAGTAAATTCCAGTTAGATATTAAAACTGGAATTTAGTCTTGGAATGAAATTCCACCTTTATGGA
>CALXZV010000030.1 GCA_944393335.1 uncultured Clostridia bacterium
ACTTATAAAACTATCTCCTGCATCTTTTATGTCCCCCAATGCAAAGACTTTATTACTAAAAAGTATTGTCAAAAATGCTGTAATTGGTATTGTTATTCTTTTTAAAAATTTTTTCATATACTCTCCTTTTATATTTTCAGTTCATTAAATGGCTTAATAAATTTTTTAAGCATCTATTTTATTAAATTTATAAACTGCTCATTGCAATTATAGATTATTCATTGCTATTCCACCAATTATTCTTACTAATGAACCTGCTGCAAATAAAATTAATGCACCAGCAGTCATATAAATAAGCTTTTTCTTGAATTCTGCTTTTGCTTCTGGTGCAGCTCCCATGTATTTGACACCTGCAAATATAACTATTATAACAGCTGCTGCATAAAGTATTGTTTGAGCAATCCATATTATTTGTCCGCCTATAGATGATGCAACTGGATCACTATTTGAATATATTTCACTCATATTTGATGGTAATGATATTCCAGCATAAACTTGAGGTCTACCAAGAATTATTGTCATTATTGTTAAACACAAAAAACTTATGATTTTTTTTGCTTTTGTACTAACCTTTTTTATTTTTTTATTATCCATTGAAAATCTCCCTTAAATCTCGATATTTTCCATCTATTTTATTATACAATTTTTTGCTATTATATTGCAAGTATTTTTAGTAATTTTAAGTATATTTTTTGTGTAGCTTCTAAGATAAAGACATTTGGTTATTGCTCCTTATTAGCTCCGCTCGCTAAAAGCTCCGAAACATATATTGTAGCTTTTATTTTTCTATTTACTTTTAATTTTTGTCGAAATTTGTCGAATTTAGTATGACAAAAATCCCCAAAAACCAGCAAAAAAAATATTGACAATTTTGTAGGATTATGGTATTTTTATTATAGACATGGCAAATATTGCCAGAAAGGATAAATATATGTTAAATAATCAAATAAACGAATTAAGAGAAAAATTAGATAATGCTATACTTAGAAACGAAGACTATAGCATTATTTATAAAATTAGTGTTCAATTAGATGAATTAATTGCCAAATATTATAGAGAAACTAAAGTAAAGGTTGCTAAAAGCTAAAAAATTGCCTTTGCTATCTTTTTGTTGGTCATTAAAATAATGTAAATATTCAAAATTATGCCATTTTGTGCTAAAATTTATACATATTTAGCCAAAATTATGTCAAAAATGTTGACAAGTTTTTTAAATTATTCTATAATTTATTATAGTATTATTAAGAGGAGGAGTTTTATGAATATTAAGAAAATGTCAAAAATAATATCAGCAGTATTAATAATAACAACTATATTAAGTGCATTTAGTATGGTTTTCGCTAGTGCCCCTGCTATACCAACTGGTGCTGCTCCATCATCTGGTGCAAGCGAAGTATCAACTATAACAAGCTGGGTTATTTATATAATTCAAATCATTGCATTTGCAGCAGCTGTTATTATGCTTATATTTGTAGGTATTAAATTCTTAACAGCTTCACCAGAAGGAAAAGCTGAAATTAAGAAAACTGCTGTTATATACATAGTTGGTGCAGTATTATTATTCGCTGCAACAGGTATATTACAAATAGTTAAGAACTTAGCTGATAATGTTAACACTTTAAGCTAATGTTTTATAAAAGAACTTAGTTTTATATCATAAAAAATAGGCTTATTTAAAAGCCTATTTTTTAATGTTTATTCTTTTTTAATTATTTTTCCTTTCGTATTATTGAAAGTGCTGACATTTCTTCTTTAAATAATTCTTTTTGTATTTTGTTTACATAGTCTAATGTTATTTTACTAAATGCATCTACAAACTCCAAACTATTTATTCCCCTCATACTATCTTGTAAGAACATTCTTCCTATTGTTTCTACATCATCATATTCCGATACATATTCACCATAAAGTGCCTTTTTGTTTCTTTCAAAGTCTTCTTTGCTTACTTTTTCTGTTTTTAATACATTAACTATTTCTTCATTTATTTTTTCTGGATTTTCTGATTGTCCACCAATTACTACATGTGAATACTCATCTGCAAACTCATCATAAAAGTCCAATGGTCCCATAAGTAGACCTTCATTATATAAGTTTTGGTAAAGTTTTGAGCTTTTGCCTATTAAGCTATTTAATATTATTTCTATAGCAATTTGTTTCATTACATTATTTTCATTATCAAGTACATCTCTATATCCAATCATAAATAAAGGAATATTTACTTCCATGTTTTGTTCTTTAAACTTTTTATTTATTGTTAGCTCTTTTTCTGGGTATATTCTTTTTATTTCACCCATTTTTTCTTTTGGAAGTAATCTCTTTTTTACTTCTTCTACTATTTTTTCTGGCTCAAAGTTACCACTTATGCACATTGTCATATTAGATGGATGATAAAATGTATTGTAGCAATCATAAAGCACTTCTTTTGTAATATGGCTAATTGATTCTACAGTGCCTGCTATATCTAGTTTTACAGGGTTGTTTTTATATAAGCAATCCATTAAATTAATGTATAATTTCCAAGCAGGCTCATCATCATATCTGCCTATTTCTTGGCCAATTATGCCTCTTTCTTTTTCTACGTTTTGGTCTGTAAAATATGGATGTTGCACATAGTCCATAAGCTCATCCAAGCCTTCATAAAAATTATTTGTTCCACCAAAAAGGTATGCTGTATGGTCATTTGTTGTGTAAGCGTTTGCATCTAATCCTAAAGACATTAATTTGTACAAACTATCTACACCATTTTCTTGTTCAAACATTTTGTGTTCTAGGTAGTGAGCAACTCCATCTGGAACTTTTATCTCTTTGCCTGTTTTTGGCTCTATAAAGTGATTATCTATTGAGCCAAACTTTGTTCCCCATATGATGTATTTTTTATTTGTATTTGGCTTTGGAATAATTATTATTTTCATTCCATTGTCCAAAGTTTCTATATATACACTTTCTTTTATTTTGTCATTTTGTATTTTTTGCATTATTCTGCTCCTTTCGTTAAAAAGTAAATTGTGTCTTCCTTTACTTTTTGCGCTACTTTTATTACATCATCTTTTGTAACCTTTTTTATCATTTCTTTGTATTCGGTTACACTTAAGTTTTCTTCAAATAGGTTTTGGTCAAAGTAAAAAGTTATCATATCTTCTTTTGACTCTTCTATAAGCTCTATTGATGAAACTATGAGTTGTTTTGCTGCATTAAATTCATCATCACTTATTTTGCCATTTTTCATATCTTGTAATTGTTCTTCAATTATTTTTACTGCTTTATTGTAATTTTCTATTTCTATGCCTGTTTGAATTAAAATTACATTTTTTCTTCTAATGTATGAAGAACCTGCAGAATATGCTAAACTTGCCTTTTCACGCACATTTTGGAATAGCTTAGAATTTGCTCCTCCACCTAAAATAGTATTGTACATTGACACTGCAGCCTTATTCTTGTCATCTACATCCAAACCAATTATTAACTTGCCTTGAGTTACATCTTGTATTTCATTTACAACATTTGGCTCACTTGGAGCTAAATGCACATTTGGTATTTGAGGTATAACTTTACTTGATATTTCAGGCACTTTTACGTTATCTATGTTATTACCTGTAATGTATAAGTCTATTTTGCAATTTTTTAATAGATTTTTATAATATTCGTATAAATTTGTTTCATTTATGCTAGCTAAATCTTCTACTCTTCCATATTTGTAAATAGAATAACTTTCATCTGCAAACATATTTTCTAGGCATCTTTCTCTAGCATAAATAGCTTTATTATCTTTTCTTGACTCTATTACTTTTTGCAAGTTTAGTTTTTCTTGATCCACATATGTTTTGCTAAATGCTCCATTTTCTACAAGTGGATTAAACACTATGTCTAGTAATAAATTTACACCCTCTTGCAATAAATTTTCATTATTTAATGTATATGTGTTTTCTAAAGTTTCTAAGTAAAATTTAAGTACATGATAATTTCCTAGCTTGTCTACTCCACAGTTAAATCCTGCTCCATAAAGTTCCTCAAGTCTTTTTGCAATATCTTCTTGAGTTTTTAAATTATTAGTTCCTCTTCTTAAAACTGAAGTAAGAAGTGCATTTTTTGTGCAATTTTCTTTTGAAAGTGGAACTGTTATAAAAAGAGCTGATAAGTTTGTTTTAAATTTATTTGATTGTAATTTTGTTATTTGCATTTAAGTCATCTTCCTTTCTTTTGATTTTTAATTTAATCTTTTTATTTACTCTATTATTTTCTAATATATTCCAATTATTTTATTCTACTTTAAGTGGATATTTCCTTTGAAATTTTTGATATTTTTTGTTAAACATATAATACTTAATTATTGCAATTTATTTTTATTAATTACATCAGTTGTTTGTTTCGTAAATGTCGAATTTATTTTCTTGCTTTAATTTTCTGTTTCGTAAATGTCGAATTTATTCACTTGTCCAACATATTTACAATTTTGTTTTATATAGTCTGCCACATCATATGCAAATTGATATATTTCTTTTTCATCATCTGTTTCGTGTAAAAGCAATATTTGTGTATTTTTTAATTCTTTTATTTGTTCTATTAAACCTTCTTCTCCCTTGCTTCCTAGGTTGCCTCTTAGTGGTAAATCATAATCTCCATTGTCTAAATCATTTAAATAAAGTGAAATAAGTGGAGAATATGTTGAAAGTACAATTGTATTTTTATCATTATTTTTAATGTAGTCTCCAACTGTTTTTATTGTTTCTTTTGTCTCATCATCAATCAGAGCTCCATAAAATGGGCTATCTTTTGGAACATTATTTATTAAATATGCATATTCCCACACATCTTTTGCACTATATGAAAGAAGTAATATAATTATACATAATATTATTGTATTTATTATGTTTTTTATACTCTTTTCTTCCAGAATTGGCTTTATTAAAAAATCTATTATGTACATTAAATTTATTATCATTAAAATGCTTGCCAAATATACGTGGTACACATTTAATATTGGTATAATTATTATGTACGCACAAATAGAAAATATAAAAAGGCTTAACATTTGTTTTCCTATTTCATCTACATTGATTTTTTCTTTATTCGTCTGATTTATATTTTCTATATATTGTTGTGATTTTATTGCTCTTAATGTAGCTATTAATGCAGTTAGAGTCATAATTGGTAATAGCAAAAATAATAGTATGCTAATAATATTTCCTTCAGCTTTCCAATTTTTACTACCAAATTCACTTATGCCTAGTATTGCATAATCAATGAAGTCAAATAAGTTGTTTTGTGTATACAAATATGTTAAAAATGCTAGCAAAAGTATAAATGCGGTTAATAATTCTTTGAATAATGATTTTATGTCTTTGTTTATGATTTCATAAGCTATAATTGCTATAAAATATGCCACTCCAAGTTTTTGATATGATAAGAATACCAAGAAAAGCATTATTCCTTGTACAATGCTTTTGGCCGTACTTTTTTTCATTTTTAGGAGTAAATAAAATCCTAGTAAATAAAAAACATATGCTAGAATTGTATAGTTTGCTCCTCCTCCTATAATGCTAGAAATTAATGAAATTATAAGTAAAGTGTATAATAACGAAAATTTTTTACTTACTTTAAGTTCTTTTAACACTACATAGCATAAGAAAAACATCAAGCTTGAAATTATTAAGTTGATAGTGCGGAATACAAAAATATTTTGTCCAAATATTTTTAAAATTATAGAAGAAATATAAAAAAATAATGGAGTTATTATTACATTATTATCTGCATAAATTGTTAATCCATTTGCTAATTTGTATGAATTTAAAAAATTGTACATTTCATCAGTATTTGAGATGCCTACATTATATACTCTTGCAAGCATTGCCATAGCTATAAGTAGTAGTACAAATATGTTATCGTGCTTTTTTACAAAATTTACTATGTTTTTCACTTTTTCTCTTATTCCTTCCTAAAGCCGCAATTATCTTCCAACCATATTGAAAAGAGGGCGTATAAAACGCCCCTCAAATTAAAACTTTCTTTTTCTAGCTGCTTCTGATTTTTTCTTTCTTCTTACACTAGGTTTTTCGTAGCATTCTCTTTTACGAACCTCTTGTAAAACACCATTTCTGGCACATTGCCTTTTAAATCTCTTTAAGGCATCTTCTATATTTCCATTATTAACTTTAACCTCTGACATAATATCCCCTCCTTCCAGCTATTCACTATTGTATGGGATTATTGGGATATCTCCCTCAATACCTATTAATTATACATTATATGCTATGTGGTTGTCAAGTGGGGATTTGTAAAATTTTGCAAAAGCTCATCTATAATTTTATATGAATATATATTTTTGTGCTAAAATTTAATTGTGTAACATATTGTATGCAATTCATTCGAAAAGGTATGCAATATGTTAATACTGTATTCATATTAAAACAAGATGAAGCTACATTATGCAACTCGAGCACGTTAAAAAGTTGTAGTTAATCTCAAAAAATAACTATAATTTACATTATGATCCATAAAACCCCCGTGCAAAATTTGCACCATTTGCATCTTGTGCAGTAGCATAAGATGATGACCAATATCTAGAACTAAGCTCATAGTTACTATAATTTTTTGTTGTAATGTTTAATTGACCAGCAAAAGCAGCCCATTCTGATTTAGAAGGTACAAACCATCCTTTTTCTATTTTACTTTTGCCATCTTCATCTTTATCTTGTATTATCTTCCATATATCATTATTGTTATGTCCTCCATATTTACTTTCATTCCACATTTTTATCATTCTTTCCGTATTTAGTTTTCCTGTTGGTTCTTCATCCTGTTTAGCAAAGTCATCTTCAGGTGCAAAATATGTTTTGTCTAAGTGCCCCATAGCATAATAATACCAAGAGTGTGTATTTTTATCAAAGTCATCTAGTGCCATTATATAAAATCTATCATTTCCATCATTCTCGTCTAATACTGATATCATTGGCTTGGTACCGAAATCGTTATTATACTCTTCTTGCTTTATAAAATAACTTTTAAAATTGCTTTCAACCGGAATTGTGTATAAAACTTCCATACAGTTTCCGCTACCCCCAATAGCTAAATCTGCGTATATTATGCCATCAGCACTACCATCTCCATCTATATCGGCATAGCATCCCACATATGATTCGGTTATTGATGCCTCTCCCCTTGTTCCTGTAATCTTTTTTCCTTTTACATAGGCTGTTTTTCCAGCAGCAATGTCTTTTGCCTCAGCAGTTGCATCGTTGGTATTTAGCACATCCATCTTTCCTGTTATTCCACCTATGGTTATGCCATTTAATATATAATTTGCTATTAAATTTGAGCCGGCATTTGCATTTGTTGCTGCATAGCCTTCATTTGCTACTTGGTTGTTATTTTTTACTATGCTTGTGGTTATAACTATAGCTATTATTACTGCAACTATTAGTATTGCTATAAAACCTATTAACTTTTGCTTTTTACTTAGTTTTTTCATTTTTAAAAGTCTCCCTTCTTTTTTCTTAAGCACAAAAAACTATGCCCTTAGACAATTTTTGTTCGTCTAAAAAGCATAGTTTTTCTTCTATGTTCACATAAACTTATTCTGTTAAATCTTACGATATATATATATATATATATACAGCCCCAAGGCTTTCAGCCATTTTTGTCATTTTTTTGCACTCCTTTAGCTTTTCTTTATTATATATTTTATAATTATATTTTTCAATTATTTTTTTAATTTGTGCATTTAGGAAAATTTGTGTTTGTTTAACACTGTTCTTGATTGTCAATCAGAACCGTCCCAATTGACAATTTTTTGTCGAATTTTGTCGAAAAGTTTTTACATTTTTTTACATTTTTCTATTGCTTTTGTTTCCATTTTGTGGTAGTATTGTCTTAGTTGATTTTTTACTACATATATTACCTTATTATACAATAATTGTATCTTATTATTATTAATTCGCATACTTTATTCCTTAAGGTACTTAATTTTACTTTTCACATTAATATAAATGCCTTTAGTTTGCATTCATATTACAAAATCACTCTCCACAAAAGATAAATTTATTTTTTACTTATGATAAATTTTTTAATATTGACATTTTTACGCAATTGCGTTAAAATGAAGGAGGTGAATTTATTGTTGATTAAAACTAACAATCCAAGAAATATCCATGATATTACTTTTAGAGGTATTTTAAGGCATTCTAATGAATTAGCCAATTTACTTAATACTGAACTTGAACTAAATGAACATATTACTCCTAATAACATCAAATATATTGATGCTCAATTTATTACTGATGGCTTTCACAGCAAAGATTCCGACTTAATTTGTGAAGTTGAAAATAAGGATAATATTTTTCTTATAGAGCATCAATCTACTGTGAATTCTATTATGCCTATAAGAATTCTTAATTATACTAAGGAATTAGTTAAAGAAATCTCGCAGGGCGAAAGATGTAATAAAACCATCACTCCTATTATTGTTTATACAGGCTCAGATAAATGGACTACAGAAAAATATATTGGTGAGTTTAATCAAAAAATACTAGCCAAAAACAATATAAAAATTGGTGAATACATTTTATTAGATATGAGCAAATATCATGATAGCGAATTACTAAATAAAAAAGGTGCATTTTATAAAATTGTGTTATTAGACAGATTTATTTATGATAGGGAAAATCTTCTAAGAGTTATGGATATGATACAACTACTTACTTTAGATAAAAATGAACAAAAAATTTTATCAAATTATGCAAATGGGCTTTTACTATCTATTGTCAGTGAAGAACGTGTTAAAGAATTTGTTGAAAATATTAGTGAAAAGGAGTGTGATAAAAATATGTTTTTATTACCTGAACGTGTAAAAATGTGGTATAATGAGGATATTGCCAAAGCTAAAAATGAGGGCATAAGTAAAGGTAGAGCTGAAGGCAAAGCTGAGGGTAAAGCTGAAGGTAAAGCTGAAGGTAGAGCAAGTGAATTATTGAAATTAGCTAAAAAGATGATTAAAGATAACATGGATATTGAATTAATTAAAAGATATACTGGATATTCTGCTAAGCAAATTGAAGATTTGAAGAAAAGTATGTCTTAAGTAAGTATCAAAATGCAGGAATCTTCCTGCATTTTGATTTTATTATATATCTTTGTTAAATTTTATTATGTTTTTAATAATTGGTTATCTTACTTCCTTGCTTATTACTCTTTCTTTCTCATACAATCTTGGAATTTCGACTGGAGTGTCTTCTTTGATTGTTTCCTTGGCATCTAATATTCTTTGATTGTATGAACCTCTAAATCTTAGTTTAGGGCTAGTTTTGTTTAGGTCAAATTCTCCATCTACAACAACATCAAAATAGTTTATTAGTTCTTTTGTTGTAAGGTTTTCTTTTTGCATTTTATCTACTATGTCATTTTTAAAATCAAATCCAGTATAACACCAAATTGTTTTATCTGGGTACTTTTCTTTTACTTGCTTTACAAGAATTAAAACTCCTGCTTGGTTTTGTGGCTCTAGTGGCTCTCCTCCAAGAAGGCTTAAGCCTTCTATGTAGTCATGGTTCATATACTCTAAAACTTGATTAATTTCTTTTTGGGTAAATTCTTTTCCATAGTTAAAGTCCCATGCGCATTCGTTAAAGCAACCTTTGCAGTGGTGTGTGCAACCACTAACAAATACGGAAACGCGTACACCTTCGCCATTTGCTACATCGACTCTCTTTATATCTGCATAATTCAACTTATTTTTTCCTTTCTGTAAAAAATTTTACCTATCCGTTGTAAAATAATTGTGCTTTTGACTAGGCAAACAAGCAAGAAGGCCGGAGGTGTGCTTTTTTGCACATTGAGGACCTTCGAAGCGCAGTTTAACGACGTCAAAACGCAATTATTTTGCAACCAGTTACAAGTGAAGTACCCTTTGTTTTATCTCCTTCGTCTTCCCTGCATTCCAGAAATTCTCTCCTAAATATCCACAAGTACGTCTTACAACTGTCATTTTGCTGTGATCTTTGTTTCCACAGTTTGGGCATTCCCATTCATTATTTTCATTTATTTTTATTTCTCCATCAAAGCCGCATACATGGCAGTAGTCAGATTTTGTGTTAAATTCTGCATATTGAATATTATCATAAATGAATTTTACAACACTTCTTAATGCTTCTAAATTATTTTGCATATTTGGTATTTCAATATAAGATATTGCTCCACCTGAAGATATTTTTTGGAATTCACTTTCAAATTTTAGTTTATCAAATGCATCTATTTTTTCTCTAACATCTACATGGTAAGAGTTCGTGTAATATCCTTTATCTGTTACATCTTTTATTGTTCCAAATCTTTCTTTGTCTATTTTTGCAAATTTGTAGCACAAACTTTCTGCTGGTGTACCATATAGGGCAAAGCCTATATTGGTTTCTTTTTTCCATCTGTCTGTTGTTTCTCTTAAGTGTTTCATTACTTTTAGTGCAAATTCATGTCCTTTAGGTTCTGTATGAGATACACCTGTCATAAGTTTTGTCATTTCATATATTCCTATATATCCCAAAGATATTGTTGAATATCCACCATAAAGTAATTTATCTATTTTTTCCCCTTTTTTCAAACGAGCTATCGCTCCATATTGCCAGTGAATTGGGCTTATGTCCGATGTTGTTCCAACTAGTGCATTATGTCTACACATTAAAGCTTTTTTGCAAAGTTCTAGTCTTTCATCAAGCAATTTCCAGAACTTTTTTTCATCTCCATTTGCAATTATTGCAACTTGTGGTAAGTTTATGCTTACAACACCTTGATTGAATCTGCCTTCAAATTTGTAGTTTCCATTTTCATCTTTCCAAGGAGATAAAAAGCTTCTACATCCCATTGGACTAAATACGTTACCTTCATAGTTTTCACGCATTTTTTTAGCAGAAATGTAATCTGGATACATTCTTTTTGCTGAACATTTTACTGCAAGCTCTGTTAAATAGTCATATTCTCCGCCTGTTAAATTGTTAAAGTCATCTAAAACATAAACAAGTTTTGGGAATGCTGGTGTTACATTAACTCCGGCTTCATTTTTTATGCCCTCATATCTTTGTCTTAGTACTTCTTCTATTATCATGGCATTTTCTTTTATGTATGGATCATCTTTTTCTAGGTGCAAGAATAGTGTAACAAAAGGTGCTTGTCCATTTGTGGTCATAAGTGTATTTATTTGATATTGAATTGTTTGTATTCCTGATTTAAGTTCATATTTTAATCTGTCTTGTACTAGGTCTTCTATTACATCTTGTGAAAGTTTATTTTTATATTTCTTTTCTATCTCTTCTTTAAATTTATCGTAGCTTTTTCTTAGGTATTTGCCTAAATGTATCATATCTACTGATTGTCCACCATATTGGTTACTTGCAACAGTTGCTATTATTTGAGTAGTTACTGTGCATGCTACTTGAAAACTTTTTGGGCTTTCTATCATTTTACCGTTCATAACAGTTCCGTTATCTAGCATGTCTCCAATATTTATTAAACAACAGTTAAAAATTGGTTGAACAAAATAGTCTGCATCGTGAAAGTGCAAAACGCCTTCATCATTTGCTTTAGATATTTCTTCTGGAAGTAGTAATCTTCTTGTTAAATCTCTTGAAACTTCGCCTGCTATGTAGTCTCTTTGTGTAGAAGCAAGCATTGTATTTTTGTTTGAGTTTTCCTCAGCTAGTTCTTTATTTTCATTTCTTAGTAATTTTAAGATTGATTCATCTGTTGTATTAGCCTTTCTAACTAAAGCTCTTGTATATCTGTATACAATGTAATGTTTAGAAAGCTCATATTTGTCAAGCTCCATTAGCTTTTTTTCAATAATATCTTGTATGTCTTCTACAAGAATCCTTTTTTTGTCTAGTTCCTCTACATAC
>CALXZV010000031.1 GCA_944393335.1 uncultured Clostridia bacterium
TTGTATAATTTGGCAACACTAATTACAGCAGCATAATTATATACTGTATAAATATTGTTTGCTAAAGTTTTATATGTTATTCCGTTTTCTTTAAATGTTCTTTGCTCTAAGTCCACATCTTTTATTTCTGCGAACAAGTTTTCCTCACCATATCCACATTTTGGGCATTTGAACTTACCTATATGAGAGTATTGGTAGTATTCATATTCAAGCCTTGTTTTATCAAATGGACAAAACTTACCCTCACCCGCTTCTACCTCTTTTTCTGTTGCGTATTTGTATTTATCTACACTAAAATAATACACATTTTTATTGTTCTCATTAGCTCTTCCAAGTCTTGCAACATTTGGGTCATCATTATTTAATACTAAATTTCCATCATAAGTTTTTAAAAATTTATTTATTTTAAGTATTAAACTTTCAACTTCGCCATTTCTATCCAATTGGTCTCTAAAAAAGTCTAGAACAACAAGTGTACTTAAAGGAATTTTTTTGAAAACCACAGGCACATAACTTTCGTCTACTTCAAATGTTACAAAATCTGCTTTAATTTTGCCAGTTAAAGTACAAGCCTTTATTAAAGTTGTAATTATGCCAGTTTCCATATTGTTGCCCTCACTATTACTTACTACCTTTTTGCCATTTTGCTCTAACATATATCTAATTGCATTGTTTGTAGTTGTTTTGCCATTTGTAGCGGTTACTGCAATAACTGGGCAATCTATTTTTATACTTTTTAAAATATCTGGGCTAAGTTTTTTTACTATTTTTCCAAGTAAATTTCCATTATTTTTATGCAATATTTTGCATAGAATATTTGCCAAAAAATTCAAAACTTTAGCAAATATTATAACTAGTGTATTATACATTTTTTATCCTTTCAAAAATACTAAATCTATTTCTTACAAATTTATCACTATTGACTAACATACTTTTGATTTAATTTCTTCTATATTATTTAAATCAATCTCTTCTTCTTCCCCTGTTGCCATATTTTTTAGACTAGCTTTGCCGGTTTCTATTTCATTGTCTCCAATTGTTATAACATATTTAGCTTTCTTTTTGTCTGCATATTTAAGCTGTGCTTTTAAGCTTCTTCCCATAATGTCTTTTTCAGCATAAATGCCAGCATCTCTTAATTTTTCTACATATTTTGTTGCATACAAGTTTGCTTTATCCCCAATGTATGCTACAAATACTTGCATATTTTTTTCTAAGTTTAAGTCAGGATTATTTGCCTGAAATACATCAATTAATCTTTCCATACCTGTTGCAAAACCTATGGCTGGTGTTTTTGCTCCTCCTAGCTCTTCTGCTAGGCCATCATATCTTCCTCCACCAAGCACAGTTAAGCCATCTATTTTTGATACAAATTCAAAAACAGTTCTAGTATAATAATCAAGTCCTCTTACAATATTGCTATCTACTTTATAGCTAATTCCTAATTCATCTAATGCATTTTTAAAATTTTCAAAATGTGCTTTACACTCATCACATAAATAATCTAAAATTTTTGGAGCATTTTGATTTAATTTTTTGCAAGTTTCTTCTTTGCAGTCTAATATTCTCATAGGATTTTTTTCAAATCTAGTTTTGCAAGTATCACAATATTTATCTAAATTTGGTCTTATAAAATCTTTTAATGCTTCTTTGTATTTACTTCTGCATTCAGGGCAACCTATGCTATTTATATTTAATTCAATATCTTTAATATTTAGCTTTTCAAAGAATTTAGTACACATTTCTATAACTTCTACATCTGCCATATATGACTCTGCTCCAAATAGCTCTGCACCTATTTGATTAAATTCTCTTTGTCTGCCCTTTTGAACATTTTCATATCTATACATAGACATTTCGTACCATAGTTTCATTGGTGATGGTTCACTTGATAAACCGTCTTCTATGTAAGCTCTAACTACTCCAGCTGTACCTTCTGGTCTTAAAGCTATTTTTCTTCCGCCCTTGTCTTCAAAATTATACATTTCTTTTTGTACTACATCAGTTGTTTCGCCAACACCTCTTTGAAATAAATCTAGGCTTTCAATTACAGGTGTTCTTATTTCATTATATCCATATTTTTCAAATAAATCTTTTGCTGTTTTCTCAATATATTGCCAAGTTACAACTTCTTTAGGCAATATATCTCTTGTGCCTTTTAATTTTTGTATCATGATTTTTTCCTCCTACTTCTTACGTTTTACATCATAAACGCTGTCTATTTTTCCAAGCTCTCTTTGGGCTTTAGTTAAATCTTCTATGTTCTTAACTTCCAAAGTAAGTTCAACTGTTGCAATTTTTTCTTTACTAGCTTTTGCAGAAACCGCAACTAATCTTGCATTTGTATTACCAATTACTCTTATAACATCTGCAAGCAAACCTTCTCTGTCATTTGCAAATACTGTTATATCAACATTATAAGCTGATTCTTTCTTTTCGTCCCAGTAAACATCTATAATTCTACCTTCATCTTGAAGCAAATCTTTTACATTTTTGCAATCTTTACGGTGGACTGTTACTCCTCTACCTCTTGTAATATATCCTATTATTTCATCGCCTGGTACTGGGTTACAGCATTTTGAAAGTCTAACTAAACAGTTATCTATTCCTTTTACTATAATACCTGTTTTAGAAGATTTTATTTTTGGAGCTTCTTGAAGCTCAACAATTTTTTCTTCAACATTTTCCTCTTGATGAAATTTTCTGTACTCTTCTAATGTTCTTGCAATTATTTTATTTGCAGTAATAGAGCCAAATCCAACTGCTGCATACATATCGTCCAATGTTTTAAAACCATATCTTTGAAGAGCAGGAGTGTAGTATTTTTGAACAAATAAATCTTCTTCAGCCATGCCAATTCTTTTAATTTCTTTTTCAATAAAATCTTTACCTTTGGCTATGTTTTGCTGCTTTTCATTTTTCTTAAACCATTGTTGAATCTTAGTTTTTGCTGCAGTACTTTGTACAAATTTTAACCAATCTCTACTTGGACCTTTGCTATTATCATTTGTAATGATTTCAACAATATCTCCACTTTTTAATTTAGTAACTATTGGCATCATCTTACTGTTGATTTTGCAACCAACCATTTTGTTTCCAACTTCTGCGTGTATCATATATGCAAAATCTATTGGTGTACTGCCCTTTGGAAGTGTTTTTATTTCTCCTTTTGGAGTAAATACATAAACCTCATCCTCAAATAACTCTGTTTTAAGAGTTTTCATAAATTCTTGAGGATCTTGCATATCTTTTTGCCATTCCAAACTTTCTCTTATCCAAGCTAGTTTATCATCTGTAACAACAACATTAGCCTTTTTGCCCTTAAAGAAACTTGATTCCTTATATGCCCAATGTGCCGCAATACCAAATTCAGCAATTCTATGCATATTGTAAGTTCTTATCTGTACTTCAAAAGGTGTACCATTTGGTCCAATCAATGTTGTGTGAAGTGATTGGTACATATTAGGCTTTGGAACCGCAATGTAGTCCTTAAATCTTCCCGGCATAGGCGTATAAAGCTCATGCACAACACCTAGTGCTGCATAACAATCTTTTACAGAATTTACTAAAATTCTTAATGCAAATAGGTCGTAAATTTGGTCTAAAGTTTTGTTATCTCTTTGCATTTTTCTGTAAATAGAATACAAATGCTTTGCTCTACCAGTAATTTCTCCTTCTATTTTTTCCTTCTTTAAATTTACTCTTATTTCTTCTTTTATTTCATCAATAAATTTAAGTCTTTCTTCTCTCTTTTTGTTTATTCCTTCTACAAGCTCTCTAAATTCTTCTGGGTATAAGTATTTAAAAGCCAAATCTTCAAGTTCCCATTTTAGAGAATACACACCAAGTCTATTTGCAAGTGGAGCATAAAGATCCATTGTTTCCTTTGAAATTGCTATTTGTCTATCTCTTTTTAAATACTTAAGGGTACGCATATTATGTAATCTATCTGCTAGTTTTATAAGTATAACTCTTATATCTTTACCCATTGCAAGGAACATTTTTCTGTAATTTTCAACTTGTTGCTCTTCTGCACTTACATAATTAATTTTTCCAAGTTTTGTAACGCCATTTACCATTTCAGCAATTTCTGGGCTAAACTCTTTTGAAATATCTTCAATAGTAACATCTGTATCTTCTGCTAAATCATGCATTAATGCAGCACAAATAGTAGCATCATCCAAACCCAAAGTAGAAAGTATATATGCCACGTGTACTGGATGAATTATATATGGCTCACCTGATTTACGCTTTTGATCACCATGATGAGCCACAGCATAATTGTATGCTCTCATTATTAGCTTTGAGTCTGATTTTCTATTGTGCTTTTTCATTTCTGTTATAACGTCTTTTATTGTAACGTCTTTATTTTCTGACATATATACCCTCCTTTAAATGCTAGTTCTCATATCTTTTAAAGTAATTTGCACGTTTTCAAAATCTTTATATCTATTTACACTTATATTTCCTACAACATCAACTTTGTCACCAATTTGATATTTTTCTGCCAAGTCTCCCATGCTAAAGCCAATTGCATCAATATAAGTATTGCCATCTAAAAGAACTAATTTCAAATGTTTTCCTTCTGATAAAGTTCTAATTGAAATTATTTTTAAATTTTTATATAAAATTACCGGCATATTGTTGCTTTCGCCAAATGGCTCTAAAAGTGATATTTTATCTATTCCAGAAATATCTATATCTGATGAATTAATTTCTTCATCAATTAAAAGTTCTGGCTCTAAGTTTTCTATATTTTTTGTTTTAGCATATTCTATAATTGCTTTTTTGAATGGTTCAAAATTTTTAGTTTTTAAACTTAAACCTATTGCCATACTATGTCCACCACAAGCAGTTAAGTAATCTTTGCAATTATATACCGCATCATGCAAATCAAAACCTGGTATGCTTCTTCCAGAGCCTTTAGAATCTTCTCCTTCAAAGCAAACTAAAATACTAGGTTTGTATGTAAGTTCAGTAACTTTTGATGAAACAATCCCTATAACACCATGATGCCAGCCCTCTTTGCCTATAACTATGCAAGGTTTATCTTTTTCTTGTTCTATTAATTCTAATGCCTCATTATATATGTTTTTTTCAATAGTTTGCCTTTGCCTGTTATATTCTTCTAATTTATTTGCTAAATTTCTAGCCTCGATTGGATCGTTTGTTAAAAACAAATTTAATGCATCTTCTTGATGACCCATTCTACCACAAGCATTAATTCTTGGAGAAATGCCAAATGAGATAAAACTTGAGTCTATTTTTTTAACTCCAATCATATTTATTAAAGTCTTTAATCCTATATTTTTTGTAACTGCTACAAGCATTAAACCAAGTTTAGCAATTACTCTATTTTCGTCAACAAGTGGAACAATATCTGAAATAGTTCCTATGCAAGCAATGTCTATATATTTTAACCACTCATTTTCATTTAAGTTAAGCTTAATACTTAGTGCCTGCGCTAATTTAAAAGCAACACCACAACCAGCTAGTCCATTAAATGGATAATTGTTGTCTTTTCTTTTAGCATCAACTACTGCTACTGCCTTTGGCAACTCTTCTGGCACTTCATGGTGGTCTGTTATAACCACATCAATTCCAAGACTTTTTGCAAGTTCAACCTCTTTAACTGCTGTAATTCCGCAATCAACTGTAATCATTAAATTATAGCCCTCGCTTGCAATTTCTCTAATTGCTTCCTCATTTAAGCCATAACCTTCATTTAATCTATTGGGAATATATGTGCCTACTTCAACTCCCCTGTCTCTAAAAAATCTTTTTAAAATTGTGGTACTTGTAATTCCATCTGCATCATAATCGCCATATATAACTATTTTCTCTTTATTTTCCATGGCCTTTAGAATTCTATCTACTGCCTTATCCATATCAGGTAAATCAAAAGGATTATGAAAATCTTTTCTAGTTGGATTTAAAAAGATTTCTATATCTTTGTCAGTTAAATTCTTTTCAGCCAATTTTTGTGCAACAATGTAAGTCAAGTTAAATTTTTGGGATATTTCCGCAATTCTTTTATCATCATTTTGTTTAAGCTTCCATTTTTTATTCATTAAATAAATTCCTCTCTATATGCACTATATTTTACCTCATTTATGAATATTTTTCAATGGATAGCGAAAAATTTTACTTTACCTTTTTCAGTTGGGGACGGTCCTAAATCGAAAAAATATTATTTTTTATTTAAAGTACGTTTCTACTTGAAAAATTTTTTCGATTTAGGACCGTCCCCAACTGAAAAAATCACTCATACTCTTTATCCAAGCAATCATTTAAATAAATTTTGCTTACTAATTTTAGTTCTTGCTTATTCTCGTCAGATAATTCAAAAGAGTATATTTTTTTTGCGTCCGACAATATTATATATCTAATGGCTTTTATTGTAGTGTCACTAATTTGCACAGCACCCTTATCTTGTCTTCCACAACTTTCACATTTAAAGCCACTATCCCTAAAGCTAAAATATCTTAAATTTTCTTTACTGCCACAATTCGTGCATTTATCTATTATTGGTCTAAAGCCTATTATGCTCAAAAGTCTTATTTTAAATATTGAATATATAAATTCCATATCCTTATCTGATTCAGATAACATATATATTGTATTTAATGTTAGTTGAAGTATTCTATATGTATTTTGATTTTCATCTGTAACGTCATTAACAATTTTTGCAACTCTTGATGCATAGGTTAGTTTGTCTATGTCTAATCTTAAGTTATAAAATATTTCTATTGGTTCACATGAATTAATATGATATGAACTTGCACCTTTGTATAGTAAAAAGTCCCCAAAACACAAAAATTGAGTACCTGCCATTAGTGTACTCTTTGCCCTTCTTGCGCCCTTAGCGCTACACCCTATCTTACCTAAGTCTGGAGTAAGTAGGGTGCACATTTTATCATAATCGCCCATATTGTTTTGGGCTAGTATTAGTCCCTTCGTTTTTATTAGTCCCATTTTTTGCTCTTTCTTTTTTGTAATATTGCTATACTTAAATTTATTATTCGCACTATAACTTAATTTTTCTATTTTTATTTGAATTTGCTAAATTCAAAGTAGCACTTTCATTACTTCTTTGTGCATTACCAAGTATTTGCATTTCATCTGTTTTATCGATTTTTTCCAAAGTCTTATCCACTTCCAACAATTCTAATAAAGTGTTTATATTTCCAGTAGATTTAAATGTATTCCAAGCAATTTGTTTTATCATAACTAAAGTCCTTTCTGGTTCAAGCTAGGATGAGACTTTTTATTTTTATGCTATCATTTTTTCTCTTAAGTCAAGTCTATTCCAACTTTTACTCATCAGCCTTAAACTTTTTCACTATGCTCATGTCATTTATCCAATCCTTTTTTACTTTTACCCAAAGTTTTAGGTTTACTTTTGTATCAAGCATTCTTTCTAAGTCTTCACGAGCATATGTACCAATTCTTTTAAGCATTGAACCATTCTTTCCTATTATTATGCCCTTATGTGATTCTCTTAAACAAAAAATTGTAGCTTCTATGTCGTAAATTTTTTCCATATCTTTGGTCTTTCTGCTTTTCATTTTATTTACTTCTACTAATATTCCATGTGGTACTTCATCTTGCAATAATTTTAACGCTTTTTCTCTAATAGTTTCTTCTGCAAGTTGTCTTAAAGTTTGATCCGTATATTCCTCAGTATCATAATATGCAGGACCTTCTTCTAAATTGCTTTCTATTTCTTTTAAAATTTCTTCCACATTTTTTTCTTTTTTAATAGATACTGGAATTATTGCTTTAAAGTCATATAGGTCTTTGTACAAATTAATTATGCTTGCTAATTTTTCTTTATCTATTAAATCAATTTTATTTATTATTAAAATTGTTTTTTTATTTGCTTCTTTTATTTTATCCATTATTTTTTCATCTATACTGCTCTTGCTTGCGTCAATTACATATAACACAATGTCTGCTTCTGGAATTGATTCTATTGCATTTTCAATCATTACATTTCCAAGTTTTGATTTTGACTTGTGAAGTCCCGGTGTGTCTAAAAATATTATTTGTGAATTTGGTCTATTTGCAATTCCCTTTATTCTTGTTCTTGTTGTTTGTGGCTTATTTGCAATTGCAGAAACTTTTTCTCCTACTAGCCTATTTATTATGCTAGATTTTCCTACATTTGTTTTTCCAATTACTGCTACAAAACCTGATTTGAATTTTTCCATTTTACTCCTCACTTAAAGCCTCAATTGTCACATTTGCATTTATTGGGCAAATTTGTACAAAAGTATTTCCATCGTTTACATCTATTTCATTTCCGTTTTCATCTTTGTACACGGTTTGTGCACTTCTAGTAGATTTTTCACAAGTTATTTTTATAGCTTTACCATTTGTAATATAATATCCATCTTTTGAGCCAACTGTATTCATAGTTTGTCTGCCTTTATTTTCGCCATCATTTAAAGTAGAGTTTGCAATAAATTCTACAATAATATTTTTTGCAGTAACATCTTCTCCAGTTGTCCAATCTTTTTGCTCTTTTCCTTTTGAATATCTTGTATAGCGCTTTGTTTCACTATTGTATATCCACTCTACTTTATTTGATTGTGAATATGGTATAGTTATGTCTTCTGCAACTTGACCATTTTCTAAGTTTACTTCATCAGTTGTGTAATTTAGAACAGAATCTTTAGATGATGTTGTTCTATATCCTTTTTTATTTGCAATTTCCAATATTTTTTCTGTTGATGTTGCAACATTATGTGGAGATTTTTTATCTTTTACCCTCCAAAATTCTTTTGTTGTCTCTGATATGCCATTTATGTTATTTACACCTAAAGTTTTTATATCTGCCTGAGCTTGAGGGCTCCAGCCATAGTGAACATATATTGCATCATTTTCTAAAGCATAGTCTAAAAAGTAATGCCTTGAACTTCTTACAGGCCCTATTTTGTCCAAACTTACGCCTTTAAATAAAGCCATAAGTCTAGATTCTCCACCTTCAACTATAATTTCATAAACCATATATGCATCATTAAGCCCTGCTTGAGGCTGTGCATCTATGTTGTTATCTATCATTACAGCAATTGGCCTATCACTACCCTTAAATATTTGTACTCCAGGCACTTCAGCAACAATTGTACCTGTTTCATTTTCTGAATTGTTTACAACATCTGTTCCTAAAAATGTGGCATTTTCATTTTGCATTCTATTGTACAATATTGCTGAACATACACCTATTGCTATAATACACAAAATTACTACAATTATAATGGCTGTTTTTTTCATCATTTACTCCTTAGTTTATATTTAATGCTTACATTAAAATTCACATATATTGAAAAAATAGTTGTGAATTATTACACTTTTTTTATCTTCTATTAAAAAAATAGTTGTGAATTGTTACACTTTTTTATCTTTAAATTTAAATTCTAAAAATAGTTAGTCCATAAACCAAAATAACAATTAATGGTCCCATAAATGCTCCAAATACAACTTCACCAAAGTTACGTGTATCATTTAATCTATTGCCTGCAACTAATATTGAAAGCGCTAAACTTAAGCAAAACACAACTGGGTCTTGAGTGTTAAGCCAAATGGCAGTAAGTATAGCAAATGCCAAAGCAGTTTGCCCACTTGGTACAAAAGTATGATTTGGATTTTTTTGCTTTCTACTGCTAGATGCTGCTTTTACAGCTATTATACCTATTACAGTTAATATTATTGCTACAAATGCTAAATGAGTTGGTGATGAAATCATTTGGCTAAATACACTTTGCCCTAAATTTGTTAATTCGGTTTCTCTAAAGAATAAAAAGTATGCAACTACAATATCATTGCAAGCAGCAAGTACAACAGCCCCTGCTGCAACGTCTTTTGCTATTTTTGCTTTTGGATGATATACATCAACATATAGATCTACAACTGTTTCTATTGCAGTATTTATCATTTCTGCAAATATTACAAAAAATACTGCAAAAGTTAAGCATAAAAACTCAGCTGTTGTAAAATTGTAAAATAAGCTAAGTATCATTACAATTACACCTATAATAAGCTGTTTTTTTATGTTGCTTTGCGTTGTTGCTGCATATACTATTCCATTAACTGCATTATTGCAAGCCTCCATAAAATTGTGATTATAGAGCCTTTCATCCTTCTTTTTCATACACTATCTCCCCTAGTAATTCCAAGTTTGTTTAAAACTGCATCTTCTTTTTGGCGCATTTCCTTTTTGTCATCTTCCTCCATATGGTCATAACCCATTAAGTGATAAAAACCATGAACTACCATATATGCAAGCTCTCTTTCAAAACTATGGCCATATTCTACTGCTTGTTCTTTTACCTTTGGTATGGATATAATTAAATCTCCAAGCACATCTTCTACTTCATAGCCATTTTTTAGCATTTCTTCAAGTTCTTGTTTTTCAAACATAGGAAAAGAAAGTACATCTGTTGCTTTATCAATATTTCTGTACTTCTTATTTGCTTTTCTAATTACCTCAGGCACAGTTAAAGTTATACTAATGTATAACCTTAACTTATCTAACCCTTCAGTTTTAAAACACTCATTAACTACTTTGTTAATTAAATTACTATATTCGTCATTTGGTTCTATTTGCTCATAATGTATATCAGCTAGCTGCTCCATCCTGTATTTCCTTTCTAACTCTCCTATCTTGCACCAACTCAAATTTACCTGTTTTGCAAGAATTCTTAACTGCTCTCATATCTCCCAAATTAACAAGTCTGTTTCTGTAGAATTGTAAAATTCTAAAGTATTTATCATTGTATTTTTCTAACTTTTTCATGTCTTCTCTAATGTATAAAATTTGTTTTTTAATATCATAGTCTTTAAGGCCTTTTTCCCTTGATGCCTCTAATGCTTTGCATTTTTCTGCAAATTTTAGATATTCATTTTTTTCTTCTGGCTTGTCCCAATAAATTTTAACTGCTAGTAATTTGTTGTTATATTGTTCAAATAGTCTAAGTAGTAATTGATATGCATTTTCCCTTTTTCTAGGTATTTTTGTATCTACAATTAGGTTTCTTACATCTCTCATAAGCTTTACATAACATTTTTCTGCTGTAACAAGAGGAATGCTGTGTACAAATAATTTTCTACTAATGCCTAGCAAAATCATTCGCTTATCCAAAATATCTACTTGGTCAAGCTTGCCTACTTCGTATGTTTCAAACAAACTGCATTGTTTAATAAGTTCAACATCAGTTAGTTTTCTTAAAGGAAGAATATTTGTAATATAGTCTTCTAATGTGTCAAATAATTTATCATAAACATCATCTTTTTGTGCTTCTGCAAGTTTTTCGGTTAACTTCATAGAATAATGTTTAAGCAAGCGTTTAAAAATGTGCTCCATTTCATACTTGTAAAAATCTTCATATGAATGAGTTAATTTTTGCTTTTTGGTTTCTAAAACATTGTTGTAGTCTAGCTCCAACAAGTATTTTTGTTTTCTAAGTTTATATTCAAGTTCATCAGTATCTTTTAATCTAATTACATTGTAATACTTAGATAAAGCATCTTTTTCAAAGTCGCTTGCAGAGTCAGTTTTAACTCTTTTGTATATAGTATCTATAACTAATTGATCTATAGCATCTAAATACAAAGAGTATGCCTCCTCAAATTTTTTCTCGTAATTCTCTTTTTTGTTTTCATCTTTACATTCATTTGCTTGATTATAGCTCTTTAATACCGCTGTTCTTTTTATACTAATTAACAAATTGTTTATTCCTGTTTTTGTAGGCGTTAGTAGCTTTGTAAAGGTACTACTTAATTTTGAAAAGAATGTCTTTTTTGTATCATAAACTCTTAAACTTTTTTCTCTAGCTTCCATACATAC
>CALXZV010000032.1 GCA_944393335.1 uncultured Clostridia bacterium
GTTGGAGTTGGTGCAGTTATTTTTGAAGATTTAGCTGAGTCTAGAACTAAGAACCAAGTGTTTGACTTGAAAGAAGCCTTAAATTTTAATGGTGAAACAGGTCCATATATTCAATATATGACAGTAAGAACCAACAGTGTACTTGAAAAATCAGGTTACATACCTGATTCTAGTAAATTAAATTTAAGCAAAATTACTGATGATAGTAGCATTAAATTACTTAAATTAATAGATGATTTTGAAAGCACATTATTAGATGCAATGCATAAAAATGAGCCATCAATTATTTCAAGATATTTAATTGATGTTGCTAAGGCTTTTTCTACTTTTTATAATGATAACAAAATACTTTGTGATGATAAAGAAGCACAAGATGCAAGATTATATATTACTTATATGACAAAAATAGTTCTAACAAATGGACTAGGCTTGCTTGGAATTGAAGTTCCAGAAAAGATGTAGGAGTGTAAAATATGATAAAAGTTATGTTTATTTCAAGTATGGGTGGACATCTTAGCGAATTACTTAAACTTGATTTTGAAAAATATGATTATTCAATAGTAACTGAAAAAACTGAATCTGATAAAGATTTAGCACAAAAATATCCTGGCAAAGTTCATTACTTAGCATATGGTACAAGAAAAACGCCCATAAGATACTTTTTCATACTTTTATTTAACTTTTTCAAAAGTTTATATTTATATTTCAAACTTCATCCAAAAGTTGTTGTGACAACTGGTACTCATACGGCTGTTGCAATGTGCTATATTGCAAGAATTTTCGGAAGCAAAGTGATATGGATAGAAACATTTGCTAATAGAAACTCAAAAACTCTAGCTGGAAGACTAGTTTATCCAATTGCAAATACTTTTGTGGTACAATGGGAAGAAATGAAAAAACTTTATCCTAAAGCAGTTTGCTGGGGATGGATTTATTAATAATAAGTCCAAGCAATATAATGAAAACAATTATTATTGGAGGTAATAAATTGATTTTTGTAACACTAGGAACTCAAGATAAGCATTTTCCACGACTTTTAGAAGCTGTAGAACAATTAAATTTGAATGAAAAAATAATTGCTCAAACTGGAAGCACAGACTTTAAGTCAAAAAAGATGGAAATACATAAATTTTTATCCCAAGATGAGTTTAATAAATACATGAAAGAGGCAAGAATAATAATAACACATGCTGGAGTAGGAACAATAATTTATGGTCTAAACTTAGGCAAAACAATGATTGTTGCTCCAAGACTCAAAAAATATGGAGAACATGTAAACGATCATCAATTACAAATACTTGAAACATTTTCAAAGGACGGATATATAATACCATTAGAAGATTTTTCTAAACTAGAAGAAAAGTTAGAAGAGGCAAAAAATTTTAAGCCAAAGAAATTTGTAAGTAATAATGCAAATTTTGTGAAACATTTAGATGATGAAATTGCTAGATTGACCACTAAAAATAAATAAGCTTAAAATCAAAATTCTTAGTAAAGAAACTCACATAGATTAAATATGAGTTTTTAAGAATATAATGATCAAATTAAAATGCAAGAAAGTTAGAAATATATCTAAAAACAAAGGAGCAAAATGAACCAGAAAAAACAATTAATGAAAAATACAATAATAATTGCAATAGGAAAATTGAGTACACAAATAATTTCGTATTTGCTATTACCTTTATATACATCAAAACTTGCCCCATCAGAATATGGTAATTATGATTTTATATGTACTCTATCTATTTTCTTGTGTCCAATAATCACTTTACTAATGGAAGAATCAATGTTTAGATATTTGATTGATGCAAATAGTAAAGTTGAAAGAAAGAAAATTATTACACAAACAATTATATACACATTTGCTGGAACAGTTGTATTTACTGTTTTGGCAAGTCTAATTATGGGCTTTGGCACAGATTATACGCCGATGTATATCACAGCAATTATTACATTTGTAATATCAAATATACTAATAGGATTAAGCAATGCTCTTTCAAGAGGACTTGGCAAAATTAAGCTATATTCAATTTCTAATTTTATATTAGGAATATCTACAATCATACTAAATATAGTGTTTATACTAGCACTTAAAGCAGGTGCAGAAGGACTTTTGTGGGCAAATACCATAGCCAACGCTTTTACGGCAATTGTTATATTTGGGATTTTAAAACTTCCAAAATATATTGGAAAAATCGACAAGCCTTTAATGAAGGATATGATAAAATATTCTGTACCATTAGTACCAAATAGCATCTCATGGAGTATTATAAACATGTCAGACAGAATAATACTAACACAAATGGTAAGTTCGGCAGCTAATGGTATATATGCTATGGCTAACAAGTTTCCAAATATAATAAATGTTCTTTATGGATATTTTTATACAGCTTGGAAAGAATCAGCAGCTAAAATTGTAAAAGACGAAAACAAAAATCAATACTATAATAGTATTTATCACGATGCCAAAAGATTTTTATATGCAGTAACAATATGCTTAATTGCAGTTATGCCATTTGCATTTCCTATATTTATTAATGAAGCATATGACGAAGCATATATTTATATACCAATTGTTATGATTGCAACATATTATTCAAATCTATCTAGTTTTTATGGTGGTATTTTTTCCGCATATAAAGACACTAAAATAATGGGAACTACAACGATTGTTGCAGCAGTAATAAACTTAGTAGTAGATTTGATTTTTGTAAATACATTTAAAATATACGCAGCTTGTTTTTCAACATTAATTGCAAATTTAATTGTATATTTTTATAGAAAGAAGAAATTAAAAAAATACCTAAAATTAAAAGAACTAAAATGGCAAGGGCCTATGCTTTTCTTAGCAATAATATGTTTGGCATATTATGCTAAATATATTCCTGCGATAGGAAATAATATAGTACTTTTATGGGTAATAAATGTTATATCACTAATAATTGCTGTACTTTACAGTTTATTAAACAATTGGAGATTTATAAAAGGGATAATTGTTACTGTAAAGAGCAAATTTCATAAAAAAAATATTGAAGAAAATTAACAAATATGCATATAATATTGTATAAATAATTATGGAACAAAAAATGCAATAATTGAAAGGAACACTTTGTTATGCAAAAAAGAAAAGTTACAGACGAAGCAAATGATGTTAAAACATCTAGCGAAAAAAATGATGTTAAAGCTTCTAACGAAAAAGAAGAGAATAAGCTTTCGAAGAAGGTAAAAAAGAATAAATTTAATTATTCTATATGGACAGTTTTAGAATATTTTATAATTTACAGCTTTATAGGTTATGTTATTGAAACTTTATATGGGCTTTTAACCAAAGGAGTTATAGAAAGTAGACAAAGCATGCTTTACGGACCATTTTGCTGTATATATGGGTTAGGTGCAATTTGTTTAATTTGTATACCTAAATCTGCTAAGAAAAATAATTGGACGTTATTTATTACTGGATTTTTAATTGGTTCAGTTGTTGAATATGTTGTTAGCTGGATTGGAGAAGTAATATTTAATATTAAATGGTGGGATTATTCAAGTTATCCGCTTAATATTAATGGACGAATATGTGTGTATTTCTCAATATTCTGGGGAATTCTTACAATCTGCTTGAATAAAGTTATCAATCCAACAGTAGACAAAATATTAGCAAAAATACCTGTAAAAACGCTACATATATTAACAGTAATTCTCATAATTTTTATTGCAATAGACTTTTTAATTACAAGTTTTGCATTAAAAATGTTTGAAACAAGACTAATATACAATTATAACTTAGAAGTGCAAGGTGCAGAAGACTATTATGAGCATTATTTAGACATTTATCAAAATAACCCAGGATTAAAAGATTTTGTAGATAAAGTTTTTTCTGACGAAAAGATGATAAGAACTTTTCCAAATATAAAATTTACATTACAAGATGGAAGTATATTATGGGTTAAGGACATTTTAACAGATATTAAGCCTTATTATATCAAGCTTTTTGATGATTAATCATTACTATTAACGGTTAAATTTATTCACTAAGGCTCCAATATACCTTCTTCCGCATTTCGCTTCGCGGTTCACTATTCGCTCAGACGCTCGCACGCCCAGCTCCGCTCCATAGTAGTCTGCACTCACTTGAAATGCTCTAGAATATATATTGTCACTTTTATAAAATAATAATAAATATTAATTTAAAATTAAATTTAAAGAAAGGAGAGTGCGCTTATTTAAGCGTACAAATTGAGTTATGAAATATTTTGGAACAGATGGAATTAGAAGAATTGCAAATACTGAACTTACACCAGAGTTAGTATATAAAGTTGCAAAAGCAGGAGCATATGTTTTGGCTAAACATACAAATCATACTCCAACAATTTTAATAGGAAGAGATACTAGAATTTCTGGTACACTTATTGAAAGTGCTATGACAGCAGGATTTTTAAGCTATGGTGCAAACGTTAAATTGGTAGGAGTTATACCAACACCAGGTATTGCATATTTAACAAAAAAATTAAAAGCAGACGCAAGTGTTGTTATTTCTGCATCTCACAATACATATGAATTTAATGGAGTTAAGTATTTTAGCAATAAAGGAATGAAAATTCCAGATAGCCTTGAGGAGGAAATTGAAGAAGTTCTTGACTCAGACAAAATTAATGAGCTTATTGCAGAAAGTAGCAAAATCGGTGTCTCTGAAAATAGAGAAGACTTATTAGATGAATATTTGTATTTCTTCAGGAAAACATTTGAAGATGATTTTGAAAAATTAGATAAAGATGATTTTACAGTTGCAATAGATACTGCAAATGGTGCTACATCAGTAATTGCAGATAAAGTTTATACAGCTCTTGGAATTAAACATTACATTATAAACAATACTCCTAATGGAACAAATATTAATGAAAATTGCGGTTCAACACATTTAGATATGCTTAAGAAGTTTGTTGCAGCAAATAAATGTAATTTAGGTATTGCTTATGATGGCGATGGTGACAGATGTTTAGCTGTTGATGAAAATGGAAATGAAATTGATGGCGACATTATAATGGCAATAGTCTCAAACCAAATGAAAAAAGAAGGCAAACTTGCCAAAGACACTGTTGTTGCAACAGTTATGAGCAACTTAGGTATGAAAAAATATTGTGAGCAAAATAACATTAATTTTGTGTCAACAAAAGTAGGGGATAGATATGTGCTAGAAAACATGCTACAAAATGGCTACAACCTAGGTGGAGAGCAATCTGGACATATTATATTCTTAGATTATAACCCAACTGGAGATGGTATTTTAACATCACTAATGCTTTTAAAAGTAGCTTTAAGTGAGAAAAAGAGCATATCTGAACTTGCAAAAATAATTAAAATATACCCACAAGTTTTAATAAATGCCAAAGTTTCATCTGACAAAAAATATGATTTTGACAAAGATCCAGAAATAAAAGAAAAAATAGCAGAACTTGAAAAGGAATTTTCAGGAAATGGTAGAGTTTTAATAAGAGCATCTGGCACAGAGCCTTTAGTTAGGGTAATGATTGAGGGAGAAGACCAAGAATACATTACCAAAAAAGCTCGTGAACTTGCAGATTTTATAGAAGAAAAGTTACAATAGTTGTAATGTTTCAATTCACAGTTTAATTTTTTTAATAAGCTTGTCGTGAATTGTAACGTTGTAACATTTTTGTAACACAAACTTAATATAAATTATATTGAAAAAATTGTTAGAATATTATATTATAAATATAAATTGAAACAAAGGAGGAAGTATTCATGCCAATAATTAATTTTACAAATCCAATACATGTTGTAGTAGCACTTGTTTTAGTCCTTTTATGTGCTTTTTTAGCAGAGCAATATAAGAAAAATACAATACCATGTCTTGTATTATTAGTCTTTTTGGCAATATTAGTAGGACACACAATTGAATTATCAGCACTAAGCAGCACAGCTGACATTATGCCATTTGCTGTATCAATTGCAGTTGATGAAATATTTATATTTGTTTCATTCTTGTTCTTCATTTGGCTTGATAGAATTCAAGTTGAAACAGCAAAAACTACTAAAGACAAAAAAACTAAGTCAGGCAAAAAAGGCCAAAAGTCAGAAAAAGTTGACGATAAAGTTATTGAAAAAGATGGCTTAGATGTACTTTTCAAAAAAGTTTAATGAAAATTATAAATGATTTTCGAAAATCGCAAGAGTTACTCTTAAGAAGAATCCTATAAATTGTAGGGTTCTTTTTCTTTTTAAATATATACCGCAAATGATGTGACAGTTTTTATTTGTTGAAAAGAAATTAAAACTTTTAATTTTTTGCTATAAAATTTGTAACCAATTGATAAAAAATGATACTAAATAAATGAAAGGAGAATTGTTATGCAGAATATTGAAGAAATTTATGAAAAATATGCAAAAATAGTATATAAATATGTGTTCTGCCTAACAGGTAATAAGGATGTTACAGAGGAGATTGTTCAAGAAACGTTTTTAGTGGCAGTTGAAAATATAAATAAATTTAGAGGTGATTGCAAAATATCGACTTGGCTTTGCCAAATAAGTAAGTACATATGGTATAAGAGATTAAAAAAGCAAAAGAGATTAAATGAAGTTCCATTAGATGAAATAAAAGATAATATTGAATTTGAAGAATCATTTGAAGAAAAACTTTATAAAAGAGAAATGAAACTTAAGATACTTAAGCAAGTGCAAAAACTTGATAAAGAAACAAAAGATGTTATGTATTTAAGACTACTAGGAAATTTAAAGTTTAAAGAAATAGCACAGATAATGGGCAAAAGTGTAGATTGGGCTAAAGTTACATTTTTTAGAGGTAAGAAAAAGATAAAGGAGGGCTTAAAAGATGAAAAATGAATGTGATATTGTTAAGGACTTATTAAATAGTTATGATGAAGGTATTTTGTCTGAAACGTCAAAAAAATTTGTAGAAAATCATTTAGCAACATGTAAGAGTTGTAAGCAAATTTTAAAAGAAATAAAAAAGCAAAACAATACCGCATCAACTCAAGAAATTGATTATTTAAAAAAGATTAGAAAAAAAATAAGTATAAAAAATATTATAACAACTATTTTAGTTATAATAATTGCACTTTTAATTTTTATTGACTCATTATTCTTTTCTAATTACTTTAAGAAAATGTATGTTATTAATCAAAACAAAGCGATTATTAGCAGTTTGAAATTAAATGCAGAAAAATATGAGAATTTGGATAATTATAGTTATACATTAACATTTTTATCAAATCCATCAGATATTACAAAATACTATGTATTAGGAAAATCATTTGCATCAGAAAAAGTAAGCTATACAGACGAAGGAGAAGAAATATATGAGTATGCATATTATCCAGGAATTGATGACGACATAATTTATGTAAATAATAATGGGCAAAAATTAATATCTATATATGAAGAAAATAACTCCTATTTATTTGATGTTTCACCATGTAAGCTAACATATCTTGGTAATATGGTTTATAATCAAGAAATAGTTAAAATAGAAGATGATACACCTGATAAAAACTATTATACTATAACTTCTGCATATGATGTATATGCATATAATGCAGATAATGTATATAAAGATTATAAAAAATATATCGTAGAAAAGGATACGGGAATAATTGTAAAATCTATTTCAGACAATTTTACATATAGCATAGAATATGAGATAGGAAATGTTACAAACGAAGACATTGATAGAATTGCAAACATTTTAAATGTAGATGAAAATACTACTCTTAGGGAATACTTGGGCTAAGAATTGTTTTAAAGCAGATATAACAGTTTAATAAGACAATTCACAGCGAGCTAGCAAATATCTAAAATTTCTTGAAATAATGCTTTACTTTCATACTTAAAGAGTGATATAATAATATTCGCTTGAATATTAACAAAAAAATTGCTAATACTAAAAAAGTATGATTGGAGGTAATTTTTATGATATCAAAAAGAAAAGTGGTATTAGTTGGTACAGGCTTTGTTGGTATGAGTATGGCATATGCTTTAGAAAACCAAGGTGGAGTTAACGAACTTGTACTAATTGATGTTTTGAAAGACAAAGCAGTTGGCGAAGCAATGGATTTATCACATGGAATTGCTTGCGCACCAAGTAGTAGAATTGAAATTAAAGCAGGCGAATACAGTGAATGTAAAGATGCAGACATAGTTGTTATAACTGCAGGTATAGCTCAAAAACCAGGACAAACAAGACTAGAACTAGCTAAAACAAATGCAGGAATTATGAAAGATATTACAGAGCAAGTAGTTGCATCAGGTTTCAATGGAATATTTGTAATAGCAACAAACCCAGTAGACCTTATGACATATGTAGTAGAAAAAGTCTCAAAATTCCCTAAAAACAAAGTTATTGGTTCAGGCACAATGCTTGATACATCAAGACTAAGATACTTAATAGGTGAAAGATTAGATATATCTCCAAAGAACGTACATGCATATATAATGGGTGAACATGGAGACTCATCATTTGTAGCATGGTCACACAGTTATGTAGGTTGCAAACCTTTAATTCAAATATTAAAAGAAAAAGGCAAAGATGAAAAAATACTTGATGAAATATACACAGACGTACAACAAGCAGCATACGAAATAATAAATAGAAAAAAGGCCACATATTATGGAATAGGACTTGGCTTAACTAAAATAGTTAAAACAATACTAGATGACGAAAAAGAAATCTTAACAGTATCATCATATATAGATGGAAACTATGGTCATTCAGGATTATTTATAGGTGTTCCTACTATAATTGGAGGTAATGGAGCAGAAGATATATTAAACATTACTCTTTCAGAAGATGAACAAGCTAAATTTGACGCAAGCTTTGATGTTCTTGAAAAAATGAAAGAGGATATAGATAAAGTTTTATAGTGACGTAAAATAAAAGCAGAAGATTAATATTTAATATTAAATAGTAGTTAATCTGCTTTTATTTTTCGTTTTTTTCGTTTGGGGACGGACCTAAAATGAAAATTTTCAATCGGGGACGGTCCTAAAACGAAAATTTTCGAAAAAGGACCGTCCCCAACTGATAAAAGAAAGGAGTTTTTAAGATGGAAGATCTAGAGTTTAAGGAAGAAGAAGAAAATCTAAAAGAAACAGTACACAAGTTTAAAGAATCTATTTTCTATTACGAACAAAGAGCAAAAGCTGTTCCAAAGCTGTACAAAGGAAATGATGTAATGATAGAAAATTTTATCAATATGTATGATGAAAAAATGAGGCTAATTTATAAAAACATAGACAAACCATATTTTGCAAGAATTGATTTTAAAAGGGATAATGAAAAGAACTTAGAGAAAATCTATATAGGCAAGGTTGGAGTTACAGATGAAGATAATAATATTGTTACGGTTGACTGGCGTGCACCTATTTCATCAATTTATTATGATAGCAACATTGGAAGAACAAAATACATAGCTCCAGATGGTATTTGCGAAGGTGAGCTTTTACTAAAAAGACAATTTAATATAGAAAATCAAAAGCTCATAAGCTATCAAGATGTTGATACTGTTGCAAATGACGAATTATTAAAACCATACTTATCATCAAGTGCAGATAATAGATTGAAAAATATTGTATCTACAATTCAAAAAGAACAGAACGAAATCATAAGAGAGCCATTAAATAAAAATATAATTGTTCAAGGAGTTGCAGGTAGTGGTAAAACAACAGTTGCTTTGCATAGAATAGCGTATTTGGTGTATAACTATCGAGATACTGTTAAACCAAATCAATATTTAGTAATTGGACCAAATAAATTCTTTGTAAGTTATATTTCAAATGTACTTCCAGATTTAGACGTAGATAATGTTAATCAGCTTACTTATGATGAACTTTGCAAAGAGTACATAAATGTAGATTTTTCCTTGATTAGTGAAGATGAAAAAATTAAACAATATATCAAAAATCCTAATTCACTTAATTTCCAAAATTTAAAAGTATCTATGGAGTTTAAAAATGCTCTAGATAGATATATTGAAGAAATAGATAAAAACATAATTCCAAATAAGAATATAGAAATAAAAGGCTATGTTATATTTTCTTCGGAATTTATTAAGAATACATATAATTCGATTGAAAACCCTGTTATTTATGACAATATTGAGAAAAAAGTTAATAGAACAAAACTGTTACTGCAAAAGTATATAGAAGATAATTTAGATAATATAAAAGAAAGTTTGCAAAATCAGTTTAAAGAAAAGACTAAAGATGTGTCTAATGAATTAAAGTATAAAGAAATGGACACTTTGTCTAGCATTGAAAAAGAACTGTCAAAAGGCTTTAAACAAAGATTAAATAAGTTTTTCAATCCATTATTACCTAATATTTATAAAACATATATTACCTTTCTAAGTAGAATAAATGAATATATAGATTTGAGTAATTATAATATAAAAAATGAAGATGTAAATTATAATATTAAAAACTTAAAAAGTAAAAAAGTTGAATTTGAAGACTTAAGTAGCCTTATATATTTAAAAACTTGTATTAATGGTAAAGAAGAATATGAAAACTACAAGCAAGTTGCAATAGACGAGGCGCAGGACTTTGGAGATTTTAATTTTGTGGCATTAAAGAAATTATTAAGTAATGCAACATTTAGCATTTTCGGAGATTTAGCTCAATCAATATATCAGTACAGAGGAATAAAGAATTGGGAGAGTGTGCAAAATAAAGCATTTAACAATAAATGTGAAATAAAAAATCTTCACAAAAGTTATAGAACAACAACTGAAATAATGAATTGTGCAAGTAATATAACTAAACATTTAGGGTTAAATGTAGCAGAACCTGTTATTAGACACGGTAAAGATGTTGAGTTTATTAATTTTAGCGACATAGATGAGCAAATTAAGATGATTGAAAATATTTTGGAAGAATATTTAAAAGAAGATTTTAAAACAATTGCAATTATTTGCAAAGATGAAGATGAGGCAAGCCAAATAAGTAAAAAGCTTAATAAAAAATTTAATAGCGTTAATATTACAGATTCTGATACAATGTATAATGGCGGAATATGTGTTATTACAAGTTATTTAGCAAAGGGATTAGAATTTGATGGGGCTATTGTTTCAAATGCTTCTAAACTAAAATACGATGAAAATAATGATAT
>CALXZV010000033.1 GCA_944393335.1 uncultured Clostridia bacterium
TTTTTATTTTATTAATTTTTTATTTAATTATTATTTATTTATTTATTTTTTTATTATTAAATTAATTTTTTAAATTAAAAAACAAAATTGCTGATATTATGCTTGCTAAGTCTGCAAGTAAAGCTGGAATAACTACTTTTCTTCCATCTTTTATTTTTACACTACTCATATATAGTGCAATTACATAAAATGTAGTTTCTGATGACCCCATAATCGTCGCAGCAATTTTACCAATATTGCTATCTACTCCAAAATGTACCATTATTTCTGTTGCAATAGCCATAGAACCGCTTCCAGAAATGGGCTTAATTATTGCTAACGGTAAAATTTCACTAGGAATTTTAAATATTTTACTAATATTAGAAATAATATTGCAAATAAAATCAATTAATCCAGAGCTTCTTAACATATAAATAGCTAAAAAAATTCCTATTAACGTTGGAAATAATCTAAAAACTACTTTTATTCCCTCTTTTGCTCCATTAATAAATAAATCATAAACATTCTTTTTTTCTTTTAATCCAATAAATAATATTAATGAAATAATTGTAGGAATAATCATAGCAGAAATATAAATCATTTATTTTTGCCCCTTTTAATTAAAATTTTGGTAGATATTACTCCAACTGTTGTTCCTATTATTGTAGAAAACCATATTGGTATAATTATGTCTGCTGGACTCGCTGCATTTAAAGACGACCTTATAGCTATTACTGTTGTTGGAATAAGTTCTATTGATGTCGTATTTAACACAATAAGCATCATCATGGAATTACTTAGCCTTTTATTATTTTTATTTTCTTTTTGTAAACTTTCCATTGCTTTTATTCCTGCAGGTGTAGCAGCATTTCCTAAACCTAATATATTTGAAATTGTATTTATTGATATATTTTCCATTGCTTCTTTATTATTTTTGCTTTCTGGAAAAAGCCAATTTAATATTGGTCTTAATAATTTAATTAATTTTTTCATTATTGAAGTATTTTTTACAATTTCCATTAAACCACACCATAGGCACATTGTTCCAACTAATGTCATAGATAAACTAATTACTTCTTCAAGAGATTCAAAAATTGAATTATTTACATTTTCTATATTTCCACTTATAATTGCATAGCCAAAAGAACATATTATGAGAATAGGCCACATATAATTTAACATTTTTTCCTCATTTCTAATAAATATAAATAGACTTTTTCCAAATATATTCAATTATTTTTCAATTTATACTAGCTTTTTTCCAATTTTTATGATATACTAATTATGGAATTTAATAAGATTGGGAGGAAAAAATATGAAATCTACTGGAATAATTAGAAAGATTGACGAATTAGGAAGATTTGTAATACCAATGGAAATGAGAAACAAACTAGACATATCAAGCAATGATCCATTAGAGATTTACGTTGAAGGAAATACAATTATGCTAAGAAAATATGAACCTGATTGCGTATTTTGCGGCAGTTCTAAAGATGTCACTCCTTACAAGGGAAAAAACGTTTGTGCTAAATGCCTAAGCGAAATGAAAAAACTTAATTAACGAAAAATAATAATATACACAAAAAAGTCTACTACAAAGTAGACTTTTATTTTTATTTAATTATTTTTTATTTAATTTATTTTAATTTATTTAATTTATTTTAATTATTTTAATTTATTTTAATTTATTTTAATTAATTTTATTTATTAATAAATTTTTGATAAATTTCATTTTTATTTACATTTCTATCTTTAGCAATTTTTTTAATTATTTCTTTTTTATCTAACCCTTGATTTTCATAATATTTATAGTGTTCCTCTAAACTTAAATTGTTTAAATTATTTTCTTCTTTTATTTTAATTCCTTCTATTAAAATAATAAATTCACCTTTTGGGTCTGCTTCATTATATTTATTTATTATTTCACTTACTTTGCCTCTAATAAATTCTTCGTGTATTTTTGTAAGTTCTCTCGCTAGAACAATATTTCTATCTCCTAAATTATTTAATATATCATTTAAAGTATTTTTTAATTTATGAGGAGCTTCATATATTATTTCAGTTTTTCCATCTTTTTTTATTTCTTCAAATTTATTTTTTCTTAATTTTTTATTTAATGGTAAAAATGCATAAAATGAAAATTCTTTTGTATCTAAGCCTGATGCAATTAAGGCATTAATTAAAGCACAAGCTCCAGGTATAGGAACTACAGTTATATCATTTTTTATTGCCTCTTTTACAATTTCTTCTCCTGGATCTGATATAGCAGGAGTTCCTGCATCTGTTACTATTGCTATATTTTGCCCATATAATAACTTTTCTATTAAAAAGTCCGTTTTAGTATCTTCATTATGCCTATGATAACTTATCAATTTTTTAGATATTTCTAAATGATTTAATAATTTTAATGTTTGCCTAGTATCTTCTGCTGCAATTAAATCTACTTCTTTTAAAATTCTTATTGCTCTTAAAGTTATATCTTCTAGATTGCCAATTGGAGTTGCAACCAAATATAAAGTTCCTTTTTCCATTTATTTTCCCTCTTCATATATTTTTAATATTTCATCTGTATAACTTCCATCGTTTTTATATATAATTAATGGTTTCTCTACCTTAAGGAAAGAATTTGCATATTTCACAGCTTTTATTAATACCAAATTTGCGTCTTTATCTATTTTAGGATACACAAATCTTATTCTTTTAGGCTCTAACCTATATTTTCTTAATATTTCTATTATTTCATTAAGCCTTTCAGGCCTATGCACCATATATATTGCTCCATTATCTTTTAATAAGCTACTTGCGACTTTTATCCAACCATCTAATTCTACTGTTGTTTCATGCCTTGAAATTATTTGTTTATCTTCCTTATTTATAATTCCTGTACCTTTTTTCTTGTATGGCGGATTTGTTACTACATAATCAAAAGAATTTTTTTCTAAACTTAAATTTTGCACATCTTCATTAACTATGCTCATCACATTTTGCAAATTATTTAATTCAATACTTCTTTTAGCCATTTTGGCTACATCCTTTTGAACTTCTACACCAATAATTTTTGAGGCTTCTACCTTTTTACTAAGTAGTATTCCAATTATCCCTGTGCCTGTTCCCAAATCTACAATTGAACTATGCTTTTTCATGTCTTTAGCAAATTCTGTAAGTAAAACACTGTCCACTCCAAAGCAAAAACCATCAGTATTTTGAATTATTTTTAAACCTTTATATTGTAAATCATCTATTCTTTCCATAATATCTTTAGTATAACACAAAAATTCTCTGAAAAGCAAGTTAGCAAGCCCATTTTACAGACTTGCTAACTTTTTCAAAGTTACGTTAAGCATTACTTCCTCACAAAAGCCTCTTTCATATTCTCTTGTTCTTCCCCATCAATCAAAAACTTTACGCTATTTACTTCTTTTAATTCAGTTAAAGAATTTACAATAGCATAAATAGCATTTGTTCCACTGCTGTTTAAAAATTCCTGAGATAAATCTACAGTTACACAGTCTCCATTAATCTCTGCTTTATTAACCTTTGTTCCTTCTGGAATAGGGTTTTGCAAGTTTTCATTATCTGGTCCTAAAATTAACAAGTTTACTATATATAAATATGGATTATCTACTAAATCTTTAGCATCCACCTTTTTTTCTTCTGCTACTAATTGCATACTCTCCTTATCTTCAAAATATAATGTAACAGCAGTTTGCCTCATTTGTTCTTCTGAAATTTCTTCTTCTGGCTCAATTACAACCTCGTTTTCCACATTTTCTACCACTTCTGTGGAAAAGTTTAAAACTATTAATATTGCTAATACAGAAATAATAGCAATTATTATAATTACCTTTAAAATAAACATTTTTTTCATATACATTTTGTCCTTCCTTAAAGATTTTTTCTATCAAATACTATGAGACAAAGAGTATAAATATAACATTATCTTTTAACATTTTCACCAAAAAAACACATTCCCCTTTTTTATGAAAAGTGCAGCATTATTAGACGTTTTTACCAATCTTTAGTTATTGACAAAAAGGCCTTTTGCATATACAATATAGAAGTAATTTTATGCCCAAAAATCAATTAAAAATTATGGCATAAAAATTGGTTTATAGGTATCCATAAAAACCTAAATTTTTAAATAAGGTGATTTATAAATGAGTAATACATTACATGTTGGTCTTGACGTTGGTTCTACAACTGTAAAAATTGTTGTAATGGACGAAGACCTAAATATTATATACGAAAATTACCAAAGACATTTTTCAGATACAAAAAATACAGTATGCCAAGTTCTAGAAAAACTTGCCGAAGATTATAAAGATTATACATATACAGTAGCCTTAACAGGTTCAGGTGCTATGTCAGCAGCTAGATTTTTAGACTTACCTTTTATACAAGAGGTTGTTGCTTGTAAAAGAGCTGTTGAAAAATATATACCTCAAACAGATGTAGTTATTGAACTTGGTGGGGAAGATGCAAAAATAGTGTACTTTGGTAAATCAATTGAACAAAGAATGAATGGTACTTGTGCCGGTGGTACAGGAGCATTTATAGACCAGATGGCATCTCTTTTAAATACTGATGCACAAGGTTTAAATGAACTTGCAAAAAAGCATAAGATGATTTATCCAATAGCTTCTCGTTGCGGAGTTTTCGCGAAGACTGACGTTCAACCACTTTTAAATGAAGGTGCAGATAAAGAAGATATTGCTGCTTCAATTTTCCAAGCAGTTGTTAATCAAACAATAAGTGGACTTGCTTGTGGTAGACCTATTAGAGGAAATGTTGCTTTTTTAGGTGGTCCTTTAAATTATTTGTCTGAATTAAGACAAAGATTTGTAGAAACATTACATTTAACACCAGAACAAACAATAGTTCCTGAGAATGCTCATCTTTTAGTTGCCAAAGGAGCAGCTTTAGATTCATTAGAAAATAAACCTATTTCTAATGAAAAATTAAAAGCTAAAATTCAAATGTTAAAAGCATCTCATGATTCTACTTCAACACCACTTGCACCATTATTTGTAACAGATGAAGATTACAAGGAATTTAAGGAAAGACATGATAAAGACAAAGTTGAAAAAGGTGATTTAAAAACATTTAAAGGTGATTGCTTTGTTGGTATAGATGCTGGTTCAACAACTACAAAATTAGTTGTTACAGATAGCGATGATAAACTTTTATATTCATTATATCGTAGTAATGAAGGTAATCCTTTAAAAAGCGTTATGCAAATGTTAAGAGACTTATACAAAGTATTACCTAAAGATGCTAAGATAAGATATAGTGGTGTAACTGGCTATGGTGAAAAATTAATTCAAACTGCTTTAAATGTTGATTTGAATGAAATAGAAACAATAGCACATTACACAGCAGCACAAAGATTTTTGCCTGATGTAACCAGTATTGTAGATATTGGTGGTCAGGATATGAAATATATCAAAATTAAAGATGGCACTATAAACAACATTATGCTTAATGAAGCTTGTTCATCAGGTTGCGGTTCATTTATTGAAACTTTTGCAAAGAGCTTAAATTTATCAATAGAAGAATTCGTTCAAGCAGCATTGGAAGCACGTAATCCTGTTGATTTAGGTTCAAGATGCACAGTATTTATGAACTCTAAAATAAAACAAGCTCAAAAAGAAGGTGCAACAGTTGGAGATATTTCAGCTGGTCTTTCATATTCAGTTATAAAAAATGCTATTCAAAAAGTTATGAAAGTAAGAGATGTAAACACACTTGGTAAACATATAGTTGTTCAAGGTGGAACATTTTATAATGACGCTGTTTTACGTGCATTTGAACTTATTGTTGGTAAAGAAGTTATAAGACCAGATATTGCAGGTTTAATGGGCGCTTATGGTGTAGCAATTTTAGCAAGAAAACAATTCGAAGCAAACATGGATATGGAATATATGTCTAAATTATCTAAAGAAGAGGATTTGGACAAATTAAAAATAGAAACATCTCATGTACGTTGTAATGGATGTGAAAACCATTGTTTACTTACAATTAATAAGTTCAATAATGGACAAAGACATATTTCAGGAAATAGATGTGAAAAGGGAGCAGGTATAGTTACAGGAAAAGAAGAACTTCCTAACCTTTACAAATATAAATTTGAAAGATTATTTAACTATACTCCGCTTGAAGAAAAGGATGCAAAACGTGGAACAATTGGTATTCCTAGAGTTTTAAATATGTATGAAGATTATCCTTTCTGGTTTACTTTCTTAACTAAGCTTGGTTTTAGAGTAGTAGTATCAGAAAAGAGTAATAGAAAAACATACGAAAAAGGTATGGAATCAATGCCATCTGAATCAGTTTGCTATCCAGCAAAACTTTCACATGGACATATTATAAGTTTAATTAATAAAGGTATTAAAACAATATTTTACCCTTGTATGCCATTTTCTAGAAAAGAATATGAAACGGCAGATAACCATTATAACTGCCCAATAGTTATATCTTACTCAGAAGTATTAAAAAATAATATTCCTGAATTAAAAGAAAAAGGTATAAAATTCTTAAATCCATTTTTACCTTTTGAACCTAAAAAATTGGCTGAAACAATATTGTCATTACCTGAATTTGAAGAATATAAGTTTACTAAAAAAGAATTATTAGAAGCTGCAAAAGAAGCAGAAGCTGAATATCAACACTTTAAAGATGACGTTCATAAAAAAGGTATGGAAGCCTTAGAATACATGGATAAACATAAAGTTCATGGTATTGTTCTAGCTGGTAGACCATATCACGTAGACCCTGAAATAAACCATGGTATAGATACTTTAATTACAAGTTTAGGTTTATGCGTACTATCTGAAGATAGTATAAGTAATCAAACTGAAGTAAAAAGACCTATAAGAGTTGTTGATCAATGGGTATTCCATGCAAGACTTTATGCTGCTGCTGACTTTGTTGGAAAACATGATAACCTAGAATTAGTTCAATTAAACTCCTTCGGTTGTGGTGTAGATGCAGTAACAACAGACCAAGTTGAAGAAATATTATCTAGTTATGATAAAATGTATACATTAATAAAAATAGACGAAGTAAACAACTTAGGAGCTGTAAGAATACGTATTCGCTCACTTTTAGCTAGTATGAATAAAAGAATTGCTAAAAAAAAGTCAGAAGGTTCAAATAATGGAAATTATGAAATTAATAAAAAAATCTTTACAAAAGATATGCGTAAAGACTATACTATATTAATTCCACAGATGGCACCTATACATTTTGAATTACTTGAATCAGCAGTTCAAGCTTGTGGATACAATGTGCATCTTCTTAGAGAATGCACACCTCATACAGTTGAAGTAGGCTTAAAATACGTTAATAACGATGCTTGCTATCCATCTATACTTACAACAGGTCAAATGATAGAAGCATTAGAATCAGGAGAATATGATATAAATAAAACAGCATTAATAATGTCTCAAACAGGTGGTGGATGTAGAGCTACAAACTATATTGGATTCATTAGAAAAGCTCTAAAAGACGCAGGTTATCCAAATGTACCAGTTATATCATTTAATGTTGTTGGTATGGAAAAAATGCCTGGATTTAAAATAACACCAAAACTTGTTGAAAACTTAATCAAATGCGTTATTTATGGTGATATTCTTCAAAAAATGCTTACTAAAAATAGAGCATACGAAGTACATAAAGGTGAAACAAAAGCTACATTTGATAAGTGGATGGCAGAATGTAAAAAATTAGTTGCACATTCTACAATGAAAGAATTTAAGCAAAGCATTTATGATATAGTTGATGATTTTGAAAGAATAGAACTTGATACATCTGTAGAAAAGCCTAAAGTAGGTATTGTTGGTGAAGTTCTAATTAAATATCATCCATTTGGAAATAACTTTGTTGCCAATAAATTAGAAGCAGAAGGTGCAGAAGTTATACTTCCAGACTTTATGGGATTTATTAAATTTATTGCTACACATAAAATAACATTTAATCAACTTATAAAAACAGACGCAGGAAAAGCTAAAATATTTAAACTAGCAATAAAATTAATTGATATATTAGAAAAAGATGAAAGAATAGCTCTTTCTAATTCTAAAAAAGGATATTTATTACCTTGTGACATATTTAAACTAGAAGAAAATGTAAAAGGTATTCTTTCAATAGGAAATCAAACTGGTGAAGGATGGTTCTTAACAGCTGAAATGGTTGAATATATTGAACATGGCATACCAAATATTGTTTGCGTACAACCATTTGCTTGTTTACCAAACCACGTTGTTGGTAAAGGTGTAATAAAAACAATTAGAGATACTTACCCAGAAGCTAATATTTCACCAATAGATTATGACCCAGGTGCTTCAGAAGCAAATCAAACAAATAGAATTAAATTATTAATGGCTGTTGCTAAAGATAATTTAAAACAAAAAAATAATAGCAAAAAAGCTATTGAAAAAGAAAATGAAGTATCTGCTAATGCCGAAAGTTCTCAAACTAAAAATAGCTCAAAAAATAAAGAAAAAGCTGTAAAAGAATAAATTCATTTACACTAAAAGTTTATTTGCAAATAACTAAAATTAAAATTAGGAGGCTTTATGGGACATTTAACACCCAAGGATAGTTACAGTAATATATCAGATATAAGTTTAGACTACTTAATATTAGACGTCGGCATAAAAGGCTTAATATTTGATTTTGACGGTACTTTACTTAGAAATAAAACTGTATCAGTAGATACTCTAAACTTTCTAAAAGAAGCAAAAAAAAGAGGTCTAAAGCTATCTATATTAAGTAACAATCCTTATGTAAACAAAACTATATTAAAAACAATTAATATACCTACAACTAAAAAGTTTGCCTGTAAGCCTCTTAAAAAGCCTTTTCTTGATATGGCAAAAACTATGAAACTAATGCCAGAACAAATCGCTGTAATAGGAAATAATAGAATTTCAGATATATGGGGAGCAAATAGAGCAAATATGTATTCTATATATATTCAAAACTTAAATAGTACTAGATTTAAGAAAAAGGTAGAAGATAGACTAAAAGATTTAGGCATAAAAAAAGTAAAGTAGAAATTATTAAAATGAACCCAGATTATTAAACAAAAATTTGATAATTTTGGTTCACTTTATATAGTTTTACATCTTTTTAATATTTATTTATCTTCTCTTGGCTTGCTCTTCTTCTAAATTCAATATTTCACCTGTATCTAAATTTATTTGCCTTTTAGGCTCTTTTATAAGTGCTGGCATATCTTTTTTTGGGTTAAGCATCCAAGATAAATGAGTTACATACTTAGAATTTGTATCTTTTGCTCCAACTAAGCTAGCTCTAGCTGCAATGTCCTTTCTTTGTGTAGAATTTAATTTAAATAATACATTAGTTTTTGCTGTATATTTACCCTCCTGTGATGAATCTATAATAATGTCTTTGCCCCCTCTATAAACAAGAAAAGAACTTTTGCCACTAACATTTTTTACAAATCTAGTTAATTCACCTTTAATCATATGTAACATAAGTGGAGCATTAAATCCTTTCAAATCTATTACAATTAAAGGTTTATTTGTATTTTCTCTTTCATCACTTTCAAAAGATATTCCAGCATTTCTATATTCATTTGTATTAACTATAAAACTAATCATTTCTTGAATTGCTATATCCTTTTGGTCATATAAAAGTTGTGAACGGTTATTAAGTAATAAAACATTATAAGCCATTGCATCTAAATCATTAAATCCATAATAGTCAATATCACCTTGTTCAAAAATCTCCTTTATATCAAAAACTACTGTAGCTAAATTGCTATTTCCACCCAGAAATTTGGTTTTGCCTGAATTCTTTTTATCATTTTTAAAACTAGTTATATATGGAACTATTGCTCTATATTCAGCTAAATAACATATTATATCTTCATCTAAAAGTTTAAATTCTCTTCCATTACTAAAATTTACAAAATTATCAGAATTTTGTAAAACATAAATTACTTCATTTCTTCTCTCGACCTCTTTAGCAAGCCTGTTAGTCCAAAAAGCATTTAATGCTACTAATTCTGCAATTGAATAATTTTTAAGTTTATCCCTATCTAATAAAACCTCTTCAAAACTTTTTTTATCACTAATTCTAAAGCTTGGAGGCATAGATAATTTTTCTAAAGTATGATTATATTCCTCCTCATAATTAGTAAGAGCCCCTATTTTTCTTAAAAAGTCAATTTTTAGAATAATATTGTTGGCTAATTCTTGATTCAAATCTACTCTAATCATTTTTCTTAAATCTTCGAAAAATTTTTTCTCTTTATTTTGAATTTTATTATAATCATATACAGTTAATTTTCCATTTAAGATTTTATTCATTTGATCTTCTATTTCTTTAATTTCCTCTTGCAATTTTTTATCATTTGGAGCACTTTTTAAATACTCTTTTAAATCTTTATGCTTTAATATATACTCTGAATAGAAAAATGTCTTTACAAGTGCCTGGTAATCTTTTTCAAGATTTCCTGTAAATTCTATATCTTTACTATCTGAATCATATTTTGCATTTAACTTACTAACTATTGTGTTATACTCTCTTGAATTAAGTAATGACTCAAGAGCTATATATCTATATATTTGTGCTGATCTTATTGTATTTGTTTTTAATATTAACTCCTTTAAAGCATCATTATATCCTTGAATACAGTCTAGAATAGAAGCTCTTGGATTAGCTTCTTGCATTTTAGATATTAATTCTTGGAATGACTTTAAATCTTTTCTAAAAAAATATATGTCTCTTGATTTAAGGCTTTTTTCAATTAATCTTATTCTTTTACTTAACCTCATTTATTCTCCAATCTTAGAGTTTCAAAAGTTTGCCTTTTCTATTAATATATATTATAACCAAAAAAATAATATAAAGCAAATACTTTATATTACTTTGGCGTAGGTGAGAGGATTTGAACCTCCGCGGCCCTAAAACGAACCCTACAAGTTTAGCAAACTCGCCCCTTCAACCACTTGGGTACACCTACATATATATTAAATTACTACTTGAAATATAGGCAAAATCTCAATTTTCCTATATTATATAAAAATGGCGGAGAGGGTGGGATTCGAACCCACGGTAGGCTATAAACCTACGCCAATTTTCAAGACTGGTGCCATAAACCAACTCGACCACCTCTCCAT
>CALXZV010000034.1 GCA_944393335.1 uncultured Clostridia bacterium
TTAAACAAATTAAATTAAGACATTTTCACTTACGAACGAGTTAAAAAATTGAGACATTTTCATTTACGAGTCACAAATTTTTAATTATTCTTTTACGAAATATAGTTGTATTAGAAATTAGTTGAAAAACAGCTATATTTATTGTATAATTTAAATGTAAAATTAAGGAGCAAAATATGGACCAAGAAAAAGCAGTAAAAATCATAAAGAAATTAAAAGAAATGTACCCAGATGCAACTTGTAGTTTGGACTTCAAAACACCATTTCAAATGCTTGTTGCAGTGTGTTTATCTGCACAATGTACAGATGAAAGAGTGAACAAAACCACACCAGAGTTATTTGCAAAATATCCAACAGTTTACGACATCAACAATATGGATATAAAAGTATTAGAAGAAATAATACATCCTTGCGGATTTTATAAAAATAAAGCTAAAAATTTAAAAGCAGCAAGCAAAATGATTGTAGAAAAATTTAATGGTGAAGTACCTGACAATATGGAAGATTTAACAAGTATTCCAGGAGTGGGGAGAAAAAGTGCAAATGTAATAATGTTAGAAGCATTTCACAATCCTCAAGGAATAGCAGTAGATACTCATGCAAAAAGAATATCAAATAGAATTGGATTTTCAAACGAAAGTGATCCACTAAAAATAGAACAAGATTTATTAAAAGTTATTCCAAAAGAATGTTATTATGATGTCAATCACTTATTAGTATGGCATGGAAGAAAAACTTGCACAGCAAGAAATCCAAAATGTGAAGTATGTGCATTGAAAGATTTGTGCAAAGAATATTCGTATAAAAAGTAGTTATAATAAAAAATTGTTTTGATTTTGTAACTTGCCTTTTGACTAAAAAATATGTATAATAAATATATGAGGTGATAAAAATGAGTCAGAAAGTTTATAGTATAGATGAAATAAAAGAAATATTAGCCACTTTATTAAAAAATATGCCAGTATATAGCGTTATACTATTTGGATCATATGCACAAAATAATGCAAATAAAAACAGTGATATAGATTTAATAATAGATACTAAAGGAACATTAATGGGCTTTAAATTGTATAGTCTTATTACAAAAATAGAAGAAGCATTTAAGAAAAATGTAGATGGATTTGAAAAGACAGAAATAATTAAGAACTCTGCTATAGATAAAGAGATAAAAAGAACAGGAGTAGTTGTGTATGAAAAATAAATAATATATATTTTTTATTAAAATATTGATAAAGCACTTAAATATACTAAAGATTATAGTTATGAACAATTTTGCAAAGATGAGAAAACAATAGATGCAACAGTTTTTGCAATTAGTCAAATTGGCGAATTAGTAAAAAATATATCTAAAGAAACAATGAAAAAATATAGTAATATTGAATGGAATATGATAAAAGGTCTAAGAAATAGAATAGTACATGATTATGATGGAATTAGTCTTAAAAGTATATGGTTTGTTTTAGAAAATGATTTAGTACAATTAAAAGAAGATATACAAAGGATAATTGATAATGATAAAAAAGAAAATAAAAAAGATGAAAATAATGAAGGCTAAATTTCAAGTACACGAAACTTAAAAAATGATATAATAAAGAAAAATCTGAGGAGCAAAGAGTAATGACAAAAATTGCTGAAAGCCTTGGGGCTGTATATATATATATATATCGTAAGATTTAATAAAATAAATTTATGTGAACATAGAATAAAAACTATGCTTTTTAGGCAACCAAAAATGTCTAATCGGCATAGTTTTTTTTGTGCTTGTTCAAGATGGGAAAACCGAGCGTCAAGAAGGGGGATGTCAATCGGGGACAGCAGTTAAGGAAGTAAGTGTCAAAACCACGCGTCCCTTTGACACGCCCCACGTCCAGGCGATACACCCGAACAATAAATTAAAATCTTAAGAAAAATTGAAAGGAGAATTTTAAAAATGAAAAAACTAAATGGTAAGCAAAAACTAATGGGAGCTATAGCAATTATAATAGTTGCAGTTATTATAGCCATTGTAATAACTACAAGAATAATAAGTAATAACCAAGTAGCTAATGATAGCTATGCGGCTACAACTGCTAATGCAGATTCAAATTTAATAGCAAATTATATAAAGGCAGGCATAACAATAGGAGGAATCACAGGAACATTAGAAAGCCTAAATACATTTGATGCAACAGCTTCAGCAAAGATATAGCATGGGGAAAAACAGCATATGTAAATGGAGTTAAAATTACGGGAACTTATATAGATGCCATTTCGGAAACAAAATCATATGTTGGATATTATGCAAATGTTAACGGAGATACAAAAGTTGATGGAATCATATTTGCTGATTTGGCAATCGGAGGAAGCGGAGAATGGGGATCAACTGGTTATGGAACTTATACAATACCACAAGAAACAAATTTAAAAAAGTACTATCTAAACGGAGAATATACAGATGTTCATTTTGGAACAAATCAAGTAATAGTACCAGTTGAAGGAAGTGGTGAAAATGATAGATTTTATGTAATGGCATTAGAAAATTTTGACTCAAGCACACATTATTGGTATTCTACAGCATATGGTAATTTGGATAGTGCAAATAGTATAAATATGTCTAAAAATGATTTCGCATCAGAAGGGGCAGAACCAACAGGAAAAATAAATACTGACAGAATGATAGAAGCTTGGAATGAAGGTGATGGTAGATATGGAGATAGAAATGATAATGATATTTGGGGAGTAATACAAACACCAAAAAGTGGAGAAAGTATAAATGAAATTAAAAAAGGTTGGTTTATACCATCAAAATCGGAATGGGCAGCATTTGGTGTAGCTTTTAACATTGGCGATAGCAATTATAGTACTACATATGGCCTTGATAGAACATATTGGACCTCATCACAGAGTCGTACATCTGGCGCATGTGGAGCTTATTGTTACTATGGTAGTATAAATGATGATAGCGTAACTGATTTATATTGTATTCGACTAGCCACGACTTTCTAAAAATATTTTTAGTTAAAATATAAATGAGACAAAAACAAGCAAAAAAATCCTCAAAAACTAGTTGACATATTATTTTTTCGTGCTATAATAGATATTGTAAAAGCAGTAAGAGACAAAGTAAAATAAAGGTTACTTAAAGAGAGAATTAGTCATAGGCTGAAAACTAATTCAAGTAAACATATTTGAAAAACTACCTCTTCAAGCTTCTAGCGAATAAGTTAGACGGTTGGTGCGTTATAGCCTAAAATGAAGTGAAATATCCGGGTGGAACCGTGCTTATATAAGTACCCCAGAACATAATTTAATTATGTTTTGGGGATTTTTGTTTGTATAATCTTAAAAAGTGATTGTCACATGACATAAATTTACTTTAGTTTAGATTAAAAAGCAAAAACCCCAAACATAGAAAGGAAGTATTTATGATTAAAGTAACTTTAAAAGATGGCTCTCAAAAAGAAGTAGAGCAAGGAATTTCAATTTATGACTTAGCTAAACAAATAAGCGAAGGGTTAGCAAGAAACGCAACTTGTGGAAGAGTTGACGGAAAAGTAGAAGATTTAAGATTTAAACTAGAAAAAGATTGTAATGTTGAAATCTTAACTTTTGATAGTGATTTAGACGGAAAAAAGGCTTATTGGCATACAACTTCACACATAATGGCTCAAGCAGTTAAAAGATTATTTCCAAATACAAAATTAGCAATCGGTCCAGCCATTGATGACGGATTTTATTATGATTTTGATGTTGAAAATAATTTCACAGATGAAGATAAAGAAAAAATAGAAGCAGAAATGAAAAAAATTATTAAAGAAGATTTACCAATTGAAAGATTTTCTTTACCTAAAAAAGAAGCTCTAGAATTAATGAAAGATGAGCCATATAAGTGTGAGTTAATCAATGATTTAGCGGATGGAGAAGAAATATCTTTTTATAAACAAGGCGAATTTACAGACCTTTGTGCAGGTCCTCACTTAATGAGTACTGGAAAAATAAAAGCAGTTAAGATATTAAATAATTCAGGAGCATACTGGAGAGGTGATGAGCATAACAAAATGCTACAAAGAATTTATGCTATATCATTCCCTAAAGCATCTTTATTAGAAGAGCATTTACAATTGTTAGAAGAAGCAAAACAAAGAGACCACAGAAAAATAGGAAAAGACTTAAATTTATTTATGACACATAAATTAGTAGGTTCAGGACTTCCAATGTATTTGCCAGATGGAGCAACAGTTAGAAGATTGCTAGAAAGATATATTCAAGATAAAGAAATAAAACTTGGATATCAACATGTGTACACACCATGCTTAGCAAATACTGAATTATACAAAATAAGTGGTCACTGGGATCATTATAAAGAAGATATGTTCCCTGTAATGAAAATGGATAACGAAGAAATGGTGTTAAGACCAATGAATTGCCCACATCACATGCTTATTTACAAAAATAGCTTACATTCATATAAAGATTTACCAATTAGAATTGGTGAACTTGCTCATGATTTTAGATATGAAGCTAGTGGTAGTGTATGTGGACTAGAAAGAGTTCGTGAAATGTGTCAAAATGATGCTCACCTTTTTGTTAGACCAGACCAAATTAAAGAAGAAGTTGGTAGAGTTCTAAACTTAATAAAAGAAGTATATCAAAAAGACTTTGGATTCCCAGCATCAAACTTTAAATATAGATTATCTTTAAGAGATAAAGACAATAAAGAAAAATATATAGACAATGATGAAATGTGGGAAACTGCAGAAAGTCAATTACGTGAAATATTAACAGAATTAGGAATAGACTTCTATGAAGCAAAAGGCGAGGCAGCATTCTATGGACCAAAAATAGATATACAGATAAAAACAGCTTTAAATCATGATATTACAATACCAACTTGCCAATTAGACTTTGCACTTCCTGAAAGATTTGAATTAAGATATATAGGTGAAGATGGAAAAGAACATAGACCAGTTGTTATACATAGAGCAATTTTAGGTTCTTCAGATAGATTTATGGCATTCTTGATAGAAGAAACAAAAGGAGCTTTCCCAGTATGGCTTTCTCCAAAACAAGTTAAAATTTTACCTATTACAGATAAACATGTAGAATATGCTAATAAAATAAAAGAAGAATTACAAGAACAAGGCATAAGAGTTGAAGTTGATGATCGAAACGAAAAAACAGGTTACAAGATTCGTGAAGCACAACTTTCAAAGGTTCCATATATGCTTATTGTTGGAGATAAAGAAATAGAAAATGGCACTGTATCTGTAAGGGATAGAAAAGAAGGAGATATTGGTAGCATTAAAACAGAGGACTTTATTAAGAGAATTGTAAAAGAGGTTGAAGAGTACAAATAGAATATAGAGAGATACATTTTAAAAGTGTATCTCTCTTATTAAATTATTCAAAGTAATTGAATCTTTTAATAAAATATGATATTATGTTAATATGAGCTAATAATACAACTTAAATTTAAAAGAAATTTTAAGGAGTAAAAATGACTTTAATAGAACGAATTAAAAGGTTGTTTCATATTGGAGAAAATGCAAATAATTTTGACGAACCAGTAGAAACAACTAAAATATCTATAATAGACACATCTAATTTAGAGATAGATAGAAATTTAACAAGAGAAGAAAAAGAGAGTAGAAAAAAGTTATTTGAAGAGGTATCTTCAGGAAATTTTTCTACTTTTATTAATTATGGAAATGATATAGCCAAAAAAACTAATCATTATATGGATATTATAAGAAAAAGACTTAATCAAAATATAGAAGAAAACAAAATATTAAGTAGAAATGTATCATTAGAACAAGCAATTAAACAAAAAATAAAAATAATATTTAACAATGCAGAAATAGATAGTATATTAAGTGATTTAAGTGGACTTAAAAGAAATTGTGAGTTAAGAATAATTGCATTAGAAGATTTAGGAAATGCTGAATTAAAAAAATCTAAGAGAAGAATATTTTTTATGGGAGATAAAACGGATGAGAGCAAAATAAACTCAATAAATAATGCAATTTCAAGACTCTCAGCTCAAATAAAAATAATAAATATGTTATCACATAGTGTAAGAAATGAGCAAATGACATACTATGATGAAAATAATACATTAAATGCATTTTTAAGTAACAAAGATGAAAGACAAAGCAAAGAAATAGCAAATAAAGTATTAAACGAAACATTTGAAGAATTAAAAGCGTCTATAAATGCAATAGCAACTTTTTCAAATATACCAGCATTAGTAGTTGAAGGTAGGCCTTTAACTGACTTAGATATAGATAATATACCATTAGATAAAAAAGTAGAAGTTATAGCACTATCTAAAAGATATTTGGATTTATATGTAGCAGAAAATAGAGATAAGTTGCTATCACCAGGAGGACTTCTAGATAGAGCAAAAGAATATCAAAGTAAGTTATGTGAAGAAATAGAAAGCGATTATTTAGATGTGCCATTGTGGGCTAAAAAGGCATTTAATAATAGCTATATAAAAAGTGATAAAAGTATATATCCTAATATTGAAAACAAAGTTTATCATAAATATTATGAAAGATTAAATAATATAGAAAAGCTAGTTTTAGTATTTGGAGATGAGGTACCAGAAGATTTTAAAGAAAAATTTTATAAAACTAAATTTTATTATTATGCCTTATATGAGGAAACTAATGAATTTGATTCGCATACAAGTGAGCCATTTGAAATAAAAAGTGAAGAAGAAAGAAAATATTATTTAAAATTCATAACAGAAATAGTAGATAAAATACATAGAAAATCTTATGATGGTGAATTATTGAAATTTATGGACAAGCATTTATCTTTGAAGAATGCAAATGATATATTAGACAACTACGATAAATTTGTTGCATTATTAAGAATTGAAAAACTTGGAAGAGATGGATTGTTTACTTTAATTTTTTATAAGGCAAATATTGAGGAGAATTTTAGTGGGTATTGCTGTTTGGATCAAATAAATCCTAAAGACTTATCTAAGGCTAATTTAGAAATATACAAATTTCGTCCAAGCTCAATGGCAAAGGATATACTTAAAATGTGGAAGTCAACTAGAAATCTTGAAAAAATGTATAATGGATTTTGGGAAGACTACAATGATTGCTGGGAATTTGCAGAAAAAGTCAATCCTGCGTTATACCCTCGTTCAAATCCTTCTAATTGGAACTGGGTTTATTACTATGACTTAGATTATTGGCCATTTGTAATTAAAACAATAAAAGAATACAGCAAAAGTGCAAGAGAAAAAGGTATTGATTTTAAAAAAAGATTTAATTCTTTTTTAGGGTATAAGTTAAATAATGGACAATATGTAGCAATGTATGCATATTTAATGGAAAAATTTAGTCACAATCAATTCTCAAGAGAAGATGTTTTAAGATATATAAAGAATATTGATAGAATTACAGAATATGGTATTATGACATGTTGGATGTTAGAAGATTATCTAAAAGAAAATTTAAGCAAAGAAAATTTCGAATATTTCAATTATAAATCTAAACAAGATTCATTTGTTAGAGAAAGTAAGCTAAATTTATGGAAAACAAAAAATGATAATATGAGGCAATTTGAAGAAAATAAAACACTTGACTTTGATTTTTATGAATTTATAGTAGATTCTTGTAAAAAATTTGAAAGCATATCTTGGCAAAATAATGGGAGAGCCTGCGGTGATAAATATTCAATGAATGATACATGGATGCTTGTAGAAGTATGCTTTAAATTAGATAAAATCTTTGGAAAAGAAAATGTTAGAGATGAGTTGCTAAATACATATTCATATGAATATGTGAAAAAAGATTCGTTTGCTGACTTGACTATGCTGAATAAAGAGAAAGATATTAAAACAGTTATACATTTTAATTCTAGAGACGATAGTGACATAGAAAATATTATTAGATGTTATATATTTAATAAGTTAGTAGACAAACAAATAATTTTGGATGATAAATACCTAAATACAGCAATGTGGATGGCATATAATTTTAGACCATCTAAGTTAAATTTCTATGTACCGATACAAAGTGACCCATTTAAGGGTAATCTGATTGGATATTACTCAAATAATATGGAAGTCTACACTTCAAGAAAGAGAGTAAAGGAGAATATTAGTGAAGATGAAATAGCTTTTTGTAAGCGAATGGATAAGTCAGAAGAAAAAATACCAGATAGTATTCAAAATAAATTTAATATGAATGAAAGAATGACAAAATTATTAAAAAATTCTAATGATATAAAACAATTAATATGCCCAGACTTGGTAAGAGTTGTTTTAGAAGATGATTTTGACCAAAGGTTTAGAAGAAGTTTAGATGAAAATAATAGAGTACGTCCAGATATATTATTTGAGCAGTATAGAAAAGAGCCAAATGCAGAAGAGGATAAGGAAAGCCGCACTCAATCTAATGATGATATAGATTTGACATTTTTTTAATATATATGTATAATAAGTATAGGAAATGAATAACCGCAGTGAATGCGGTTACCACTACATATAGTTATAACAACACATTCGCAATATTGGCATAGTGGAATGTGTTGTTATTTTATTCCCTACAAAATGTAAATTTCATATTCAAAAGAAAAGAGGAAAATTCGAATGGAATACAGTAAATTAGGTAAAGAACTAGAAATATATACAAGTGTAGATTATATAGGAAAAGGTTTCCCTATAATTCTTCCAAATGGTGCAAAGATGATAAAAATTCTAAGAGAGATGGTAGAAGATGAGGAAGAAAAACGAGGATATATGATAGTTAGAACTCCAAGTGCCTCAAGAGCAGAAATATATATGATAGAAGATAGGTGGGAGCAAGAAAAAGATGAAATTTTTAAAATTGAAGCGGATGAGGAACAAAACGCAATAGTTTTAAGACCCTATGTAAGACCATTCCACTGTAGTTTATATTCTACAAAGCCACATAGTTATAAAGAATTACCTATAAAATATAGTGAAACATCAACTGTATTTAGAGATGAACCTACAAGTAAAATAAGAGGTTTAACTTGTATGAGACAATACTCTTTTTCAGATGCTAGTATATTTACATCGTCGGAATTGTTAGAAAAAACATTAAAAGAGTCTGCAGAAATTGAAAAATACTTTATGGAAAAATTAGATTTAAAAGTAGAGTACAGGCTTTCGACTTGGAATACTAACAAAAAAGAAGAGTATATTGGAACAATAAATGAGTGGAATATGGCTACAGACGCAATGGAAAAAGCATTAAAAGATTCAAATATATCATATACAAAAAATCAAGATGCAAAAATGTTTGGACCAAGCATACAAGTATATTATAATAGCAAACTTTTAGCGAAAATAGAAATAGATTTTGAAATTACACATAGATTTGATTTAAAATATACAGATAAAGATGGATTAGAAAAGTTTCCAATTTATATACATAGGCAAGATTTGGGGTGTTATGAAAGTATGCTTGCCATATTAATAGAAAAATATCAAGGAGAATTTCCAACATGGCTTGCACCAGTGCAATGTACTATTATTCCAGAATATGACGAATATAATGATTACGCAAATGTGCTAAAAGAAAAACTAAGGGATAGAAGAGTTAGAGTGTCTGTAGATTTTACAGATAAAAATTTGGATGAAAAATTAGAAAAAGCAAAAAAATTTAAAATTCCATATATTGTATTAATTGGAAAAGAAGAATATAATAGTAATAAAGTTTTGGTTATAAGAAATGATAAAAAAGATGTAAAGCATTATACTTTGGACGAAGTTATGCAAAGATTTGATAGAAGAAGATAATAACTGCAGTGAAGATAGATAAAAGTTACTTTAGTAAAAAATAATATGCGAAAGGAGAAAAAATTGAAAAACGACGTACTAGATTATATAGGGCTAGATTTGCAAAATATACCAGAAGAATTATCAAGAGTAAACACAATTTATTTTAATGATTTTAGTAATTCAAATGTTTATAAAGTGTATGAGTATATTTCAGTGCATGATTTAGAAATTTTAATTACTCCTTTGGATAGAACAGCAGGCATTCGTGAAAGATATAAAACAGCAAAGCCTTTGTATGATTATTTACAAACAGATGATAGAAAATCAAGAGAAATTTTCAAGGATGTTTTGGAATCTGCAAAAGTTGAAGAAATTAAGAAACTAGAGAACTTACAAGATAAATTAAAGAATATTCCGTATTTTGTAAGATATGACAAAAATTACTTATGGCAAATTTATTATTCTAAAGAAGATAATAAATATTTTATGCTATTTCCTGCAAATGAAGGCGAAACTTCAGTATTATTTTATATTATAAAAAAGAAATTGGAAAAAGAAGATACAAAAATATTTGTGCCCATCAATAAAATGGAATATAAGGGCACAATTTTGACATCTTCGCAAATTAATGATCTAGAAAATTATATTTGGCTATTTACAAATGAATGGCCAAATATATATGAAGTTTCTGAAAAATACTTGTATATAACTGGACATACTAAGGTAAAAGAATTATTTAATACATATTATAGAAATGTTTTTGATAAAAAATTAGATGCGGAAAAATTTTATATGCTATTTAAGGCATTATTTATTATAACAACAGAAACAAATTATAAGTATAATTTTAAGCCCTTTGTAAATGAAAATGGGGAGTTGGAACTTGAGTTTTCCAATGGTTTTCCAAAAGACAGCTTAGAAGAGTTAAATGTGGCTGAGAAAAAATTTGTAGAGCATAAAACTTTTAAAGCAAATAGAAGTGAAACTGAATTAATTACAGTTCAGAACTTAGCTGACTTTGTAGATAAGCAAGTTGAACTTCAAAAACAAAGAAAAACAGACTTAGAAGAAGAAATTATACATAATGAAGAAATTTTAAAAGAGCTAAAAGAATACGTAAAAAAGCAAAATGATATATATGTAATGCAAGAAAAACAAATTGTAATGTTTTTGGACTGCAAAAAAAGTTTTTTCAAAAAAATATCTTATTTTTTTAAAGCTAAAAAGTTTGTTATGCCTAAATTGGATAACAAACTAGAAAATGAACTTGAAGGTAGTTCTAGAGA
>CALXZV010000035.1 GCA_944393335.1 uncultured Clostridia bacterium
CAAACACCTCTTATATACAAAGTATTTTTTACGAAATAGGTATTTTAAGGCATAAAAAAAGAACTTATCAAAGTTCTGCTCACCTATTTTTAGAAAAGTACACAATAAAAAGAAACTTGCAATTAGTAAAATAAATATTATTTTTAATACTATTGGAAGTGGTGTAGCAAGTAAAGCCAAACTTGATGCACCTAGCATTAAATATACTACTTGCCTTAAACTAAGGTATCCACCGAAGATTTTTTCTTCGCGTTTAATATCAAATGGAACTTTAAATACTCTCATAAGCATCACCTATCCACCAAGTAATCCACCAGTATTGTTAGTTGCTACATTAACAATTATTCCAGCGATTATAAGACTTGCACCTAAAACAACGCCACCACCACATATCCAGGCAAGTGAACCAATACTTTCAGCTCTTTTTTGAGGGTTATTTGAGTTTGCTATCATCTTTATTGCGGCAACTACAACACTTGCAAAGATAAGAACACCACCAAGTGGCATTGCGATAGAAGTAATTACTCTTTTTATATTATCCGTTGCTTGTGTTACTTCGGCTGTTCCAATAGTAGTTCCACCTTCAGCTGCAAAAACCATATTAGTTTTTATAGCAAATAATGTAAGCATTGTTCCTATGGCTTTTAGTTTAGAAACTACATGCTTTTTACTTTTCTTTAAACTCATTTAAACATCATCTCCTTATATAGTGTTAGGGCAAACTTTAAGGAGATTTACTATATACTTAAATCATATTTTTAAAGTGTACGAAGATAGGGGGAATTGATAAGAAAAATATTATTACTATCAATAGACTTGGTACAGCTATTAAAAATTTTGATTTTAGCTTTTGTGATTTTATCAAACACCCTATGGCTAGCAAAACCAAAGATAATATTAGCAAACTTACTAATACAATAAGTGTAATCTTAAATACTATAAATAGGGTGGATGAAACAATATTTTCAAAATTATTCATATAACTATCTAACATACAATCAGCTCCTTATGTAGTGTTATCAGTATATTTATTGATAATTGTTTTTTTATAGTAAGATAAGAAATTATCTGTATTATAGCTTTTACATAGATTATAGAGATTTATTAGTTCTTCTCTTTTTACCCTTGATAATATATTTTGAAATTGCTCTATTTCTAACTGATAAAGAGTATATAAGATGATTTTTAGCATTTCTATTTTGTCATCTTGAAATGTCTTTAAAATGTCAGCAGTATAATTAAATTCTAATTTTTCAATCAATTCATAAAAATTTTGTGAAATTTTAGGGCTTTTATTTATTATTAAATTAAATAAATCATCAATCATCTTTATATCTATATCTATCTCTCCGTAACAAATTTGTTACAGGTGTGTTACTACTTGTTACTTCACCGTTACATTGTAACATTTTATATTTTTCTCTATGCTTTCTAACTCTTGCAGCACTAGAACCTTCGCTACCGATTAAATCTTGCATTTCTGATAGCATAAATGTATCTTCATCAAAAAATTCAATGGTCTTTGTTTTTTCAAGTGCTGTTAATAATATCTTAACAATAGTTACATCTTCATCAAGTGTCATAGCAATTTCTTCTGCCATAGATTCGCATAAATGTTCATATACAAAGATTCCTTCGCTTTTAAGAAGTTTTAATTGCAATTTTAGATAGATTAGTAGTATCTTATCCCCATCTGGCAACTTACGGAGAAATTTACTTGTTTTATTATCAAAAAAAGTATCATATAACTTCAACCAGTAATATCTCTTTTCTTTCAAGTTTCTCCCTCCTCATCTTTCATAAAAGGTGCATCATCTATGTCCTGCATATTCATAATATTATCAAATAAGTCATTTTCCATTTGTTGATTTTGTAATTGAGTAACTGCAATTTCTTCCAATAAAACCATATCATTTTCATAACCGTTAATTTCAATATTATTGTCCGTATCAACAGTTATTGAAATTAGTTCTGTTCCTCTTTTTATCAATATTGCAATATCTTCATTACTTTTTGTTATAATTTTGCGAATTTTCATACTGTATCACCTCCTCATCTGATTTTTTACCTGCTAAAATGCAAGCATATAAAAAGAGGCTAATATTAGCCCCTATAATTAAACCAATTATAAATTGTACCATTTTTAACATCTCCTAAAAAAATACTGGGGGAAAGATTTTTTGAATGGGGGAAACAGAAAAATGCCCAAATATAAAGGTTTTTACATCTGCCCCCAAAGTTCCCCCAGAGGTTATTTTTGATGCCCCCAAATTCCCCCAAAAAGTAGTTTTATAATAAACTTTTTCAATTTTTCTTAAACCATATTAAACTATTTTAAATTTTTGCAATTTTTCAAAAAAATTGACAAACCCTCTATTTTAAAGTATAATATCAAAAAAATACTGTTTTATGAAATGATTTATAATATGCAGGGATGAAATATATTTTAGAGCGTATGCCAACTACGAAGTCTGAGACCGGGGGTTCGAGTCCCTCCAGGCGCACCATTAGGTATATTTTTGTATTTAATGAATATTATAGCTACAAACTTGATAAAATATGAAAAAATGCGTTTGAACAATACAAAGCTTTTAGAAGTTACTTACTAGAGAACAAAGGTCATTGGCTGGAAACCTTTGAAGGACAACCTAGAATGCGAAACATATTGGAGCATACTAAATAAAAGTGGAAAATTTAATTATAAATTTTCAAGCTGGGTGGCACCGCGGAAAAAGTTATTTCGTCCCTGCATTTTAGGCAGGGACTTTTTGTATTCCTGCAACATAATAAAAAGGAGGATTTTAAATGTCAGAGTACAAAACACTTAAGTGTGACGCGTTACGTTTAGATAACGTAGGAGAAAAAGTAAAAATATCAGGATGGGTAGAAACAATAAGAGATTTAGGAGGATTAGTTTTCTTAGACATAAGAGATATGTATGGAATAACACAAGTAGTTACTTCTGGTAAAGATGAAGATGTTGATTTTGCATCACATATTCCAATTGAATCAGCAGTAGCAGTATATGGGACTGTAAAAAAACGTGATGAAGAGACTATTAACTCTAAATTAGTAACAGGTTTAGTAGAAATTAAAATTGAAAAAATTGATATTTTAGGAAAAAGAACTTTAAACTTACCTTTTGAAATAAATTCTAATCAAGATATAAGAGAAGATTTAAGATTACAATATAGATATTTAGATTTAAGGAATGATAAGTTAAAAAATAATTTAATATTACGTGCAAAAATTTTACAATTTTTAAGAACTCAAATGATAGAAAGAAATTTCTTAGAAGTTCAAACGCCAATACTTACTAGTTCTTCACCAGAGGGCGCAAGAGATTACTTAGTTCCTAGTAGACTTCATCCTGAAAAGTTTTATGCATTACCACAAGCACCACAACAATTTAAACAATTATTAATGGTTTCTGGAATAGATAAATATTTCCAAATAGCACCTTGTTTTAGAGATGAAGATGCTAGAGCTGATAGAACTCCAGGAGAATTTTATCAATTAGATATGGAAATGAGCTTTGCAAGTCAAGAAGATGTATTATCTAGTATAGAACCAGTAATATACAATTTATTTAAAGAATTTTCTAATAAAGAAATAAATGCTTGTCCATTCCCTAGATTAAAATATAAAGATGTAATGTTAAAATACGGAACAGATAAACCTGATTTAAGGAATCCATTAGAAATTGTAGATGTTACTGATATTTTTGAACATTTAGAGTTAAGAGCATTCAAAAATATGATAGTTCGTGTAATTTCAACACATGATGTTGGAGATAAACCAAGATCTTTCTTTGAAGATATGACTAATTTTGCAATCAAAGAATTAAAAGCCAAAGGACTTGCTTGGCTAAGAATTTTAGATGATGGTTCTTTTCAAGGGCCTATTGCTAAATTTATTACAGATGAAGCAAGAATTGAAATGCAAAAAAGAACAAATTCAAAACCAGGTGATTGTATTTTCTTTGTTGCTGAAGTTCCAGGTGTAGTTGAAAAATTAGCTGGACAAGTAAGAGATGAATTGGGTAAAAGATTAGATTTAATCGATGATAATCGTTTTGAATTTTGTTGGATTGTTGATTTTCCTATGTTTGAAGATAATGATGGAAAACTTTCATTTAGTCATAATCCATTCTCTATGCCACAAGGCGGATTAGAAGCTTTGGAAAATAAAAATCCATTAGATATACTTGCATATCAATATGATATGGTATGTAATGGCGTTGAAATTGCTTCTGGTGCAGTTAGAAATCATGACATCGAAGTAATGATTAAAGCATTTTCAATGGCAGGTTATACTGAAGAAGAAGTAAAAACAAAATTCGGGGCTTTATATACAGCATTCCAATATGGTGCTCCACCACATGCAGGTATAGCTCATGGTATTGATAGAATGATTATGCTTTTAGCAGATACTGAATCAATAAGAGATGTAATAGCATTCCCATTAAATAGTAGATCTCAAGATTTAATGATGGGAGCTCCAAGTAATATAAAAATGGATTTGTTAAGAGATGTTCATATAAGAACAATTCCACAAAATAAATAAGTAGAAAAAATAGAACAAAGAAAATCTCTTTGTTTTATTTTTTGTCTTTTAATAAATTACTCCATTTTCTTTATTGTACTTATCAAATGTTTTTAAACACTCTTCCCTATCTATATTTTCTAATTTCACTAAACTTTTATTTTTCCCCTTTAAATAATCATAAATAATATCATCTCTAAAACCAATGTTATTTGCATCTTCTTTTGTACAGCCATAATATATTGTTTTTATATTTGCCCAAATAGCTGCAGATAAGCACATTGGACAAGGTTCGCATGAAGTATATAATATGTAATCTTTTAAGTCATAAGTATTTAATTTCTTACAAGCTTCTCTTATCGCAACAACCTCTGCATGTGCCGTTGGGTCATTATTTTTTAACACTTTATTATTTCCATTTGAAATTATATTTCCTTCTTTATCAACTATTACTGCTCCAAATGGTCCTCCTTCTTGTTTTTCTATTCCATTTTTGGCATTTTCGTTTGCAATTTTCATAAATTCATTCATTATAAACTCTCCTTTTCCGCTTCTTTTTTTCTTTCTTTTATTTACTATTTGATTTTACATTTTCTATCTTATCATAATATTAAATATTTTACCATATAATTGTATGGGGTGAATTTTTTGCTTATAAAATCTTTTAAAATAAATAAGAAATTTATAATTTGTTTTCTAATATTGTTAATCCTTTCTTTTTCTATCATCCTTTTTGTATCTTTTGCAAACGATGAGAATGAAGAAAAAGAAGATGATTATATAAAATGGGTTGATTTTAATGTTACTTCTGAAGTTATGAATTTAACTGCAAAACTAGATATTGATTCTCATAATAAAGATTCTGAAATTAAATATAATTGGATAGAGTTATTGAGTTATCTTGCTTGTAAATGTGGTGGTAATTTTGATAATTTCAAACAATCTGATTTAGATAAGCTAGTAGAAAAAATACAAAATGGCGAAACAATGGAAGAAATCACAAAGGATTTAAAATACTATAATTATTACTATGAAGCTTATTCTGCTGTTCTTTCCGGTTTTATAGGTAATTATTCTATAGAAACACCAAATGAAAATGGAGAAACTACATTTACTGAGAAGTATGGTGTAAAAACATTCCTTCCTATTGCAAAAAATTATTCTTTTTCCCATTATGATGATTTTGGAAAGTCCAGGTCTTATGGTTTCCAAAGAACTCATTTAGGCAACGACCTAATGGGAAGTATTGGAACTCCTATTATTGCAGTTGAGTCAGGAATAGTTGAACATTTAGGTTGGAATCAATATGGGGGCTGGAGAATTGGTATAAGAAGTTCTGATAGAAAAAGATATTACTATTATGCACATTTAAGAAAAGACCATCCTTATGTAGAAAACTTACAAGAAGGTGATACCGTAAAAGCAGGAGATGTTATTGGCTATCTTGGTATGACTGGATACAGTATAAAAGAAAATGTAAATAATATAAATGTTCCACACCTCCATTTTGGTATGCAACTTATTTTTGATGAATCCCAAGTAGATAGTCCAAATGAAATATGGATTGATGTTTATGAAATAATAGAATTCTTAAAACAAAACCGTTCTGAAGTTTACATGTCTAATAAAGAAACTAAAAACTATTCTAGAAGATTTGATTTTATAGAATAAACAATTAGGGACGTTTCTTTTTGTCTAAAAAACGACAATCTGGGACACATCATAAGGAAATGTGTCCTTAACTGTCAGAAAATCAACAAAAGGAAACGTCCCCATGCGACATTATTTTTTACCTAGAGTTAACCTTATTTCCTTATTTATTTTTCCTCTTGTTATTTTCAGTGTTGCTTCTTCATTTGGTTTTTTAGTATAAATGTATTCTCTTAAATCATTCATTGTATTTAACTCTTTTCCATCGATGCTAGTTATAATATCTCCCTCTTTTAAGTCGGTATTATCAGCTGGACCATTTTTAGTTATTTGAGCAACATATATTCCTGTATCAAAATTAATTACATTATAACTAGAATTTAAATATGGTATTACCTCTTTGTCATAAGCATAAATCCCAATTGTTGCTTCTTCAAATCCTCCCGTTTTTCTAAAACTTTCTATTATTGGTTTTATTATATTAATTGGAATAGCAAACCCTATTCCTTCTGCTGTAGAGATTTTAACTGTATTAATCCCTATTACCTCTCCATTAGGATATATTAAAGGCCCTCCACTATTTCCTGGGTTTATCGTTGCATCTGTTTGAATTAAATCTGTCATATATGAGGATTTTTCTTCTTCTTCAATCTTAATAGTTCTATTTTTTGCACTAATAATTCCTGAAGTTACTGTTCTTCTAAATTCAAATCCAATTGGATTTCCAATCGCATAAACTGTTTCTCCTACCCTAATAGAACTGGAATCTCCCAAATTTACATATGGTAAATTTTTCGCATTTATTTTTACAATAGAAAGGTCTAAATCTACATCACTCCATGCCACTGTTCCTTCATAATTTGTTCCATTTTCTAGGGTTATATAACATTTACTATATTTTTCACCTGTTACATGACTATTACTTACGATATATCCATCAGATGTTACAATAAAACCTGTACCTAAACCTAATTCATTTTCTTCACTACTAGAAAAAATACTACTTCCCGCACTTTTTAACTTTGATATTCCCACTACTTTTTCTGTAGTTTCTTCGATTGTATCTGCAACTTCCTTGCTTTTTTCTTCCGCACTTTCCACAGTTTGTTCAGTAATTGTGGATTGTTGTCTTTCTGCTGTATAATTATTCTCATTTATTTCTATATTTTGGTATGTAGTATATAAATAAAATCCAAATATCCAAATAAATATAAAAAACAAAGAAACAAATATTATTTTTTTAGATTTACTTTTCTTTCTTCTTCCCAAATATTCCACCTCAAAAATATTGTTTCCTTATTTAAAGTTTTTAATCAAATTTTATAAAACTACTTTAAAAAAAAACCCAATTATTAAACTTTTTCTATCTAATAATTTAGGTTTATTTTATATTTACTTATAATTATATAACTTATTCCCAATATAACTTAGGACTATTATCATCTCCATTTGATACAAAAAAGTTCTCTTCATTAACTACTTCTAACACACTTTTCATATCAATATTCTCATTAAACTTAATACTTGTTTTTCCTATCATACTATTATAATATTCTTGATCTTCTGTATACCATTCACAATTTTGTGTAAGATTTTCAAAATTTATTTGTCCTATAATAGTTCCTCTATATGTTCCTGGTGTTTTCACATTTCCATAAAAATAACATTTGATTATTTTTACTCTTCCAATTTCTCCAGATTGACTCTGTCCAACTATACCAGCTGCTGTTTCATTGCTTATAATTTCAGCTTTATTATAAGAACTTTCTAATACACCATTTTTGATTCCTCCGACTACTCCACCGGTATTTCCTTTACTTTCTATTTTACCAGTATTATAAGCATTCTTTATACTATTACCAATCATTAATCCTGTTATCCCTGCTACACCAACATTACCCGTCGATATGTTTCCTGTATTATATAAATTATATAATATCGTATTATCTATTCTTCCACAAATTCCTCCTGCCTCTCCTCCTCGTGTAGTAACAATCATTGCATTGTTATAACAATTCTTTATTTTGCCTCCATCACTTTTTCCAGCTATTCCACCAATTGAATATTTTTCTGAATTTATTTGACCTTTATTATAACACCCATTAATATTACCATTATAATTATATCCTGCTATTCCTCCTGTATATGGATTCCAATCACCATCTGCATCATATTGGCATGTAACACTTGCTTCATTTCCACAATTTCTTATACTTCCTTCATTATATCCTACAATTCCTCCTACATATTTTCCTCCAGTAACACTTCCAGTTACTACTACACTATTTACTTTCGCAGAGCTTCCCGTATTTGCAAATAATCCTTGATATAATTTCTGTGGATTATTTACATTTAAATTATTGATTTTATGATTTAATCCATTGAAATCTCCGTTAAATTTCACAATACTTTCATCATTTATATATCCAATTGGCGTCCAATCATTTTCTAAAATGATATCATTCATTAATAATACTGCTTTATCAATAAAAGAATTTCCATTATTAACTTCATTTCTAAAATCTTCTAGCTCTTTTGCTGTTGTAATTTTTAATATATTACTATTATCAATAACTTTACCATCTTCATTTATATAATACATTCTTTCTGAATTATTAATAGTTACTAAAAAACTATCATCTCTATTATCAATTAAGTTAAAATTATCATTAAATTGTTGTTGTAATTCATATTCTAAGTCTTCTTTAGTTATCTTCATATCATTATCTTTCATCTGACTAGCACTTACGGCTAATTGAATTTTCTCTTTTTCTTGAGCCACTTCTGTTTTATTTTTTGCATTAGTTGCTTGTGTAAGAATTCCATTTTCTCCTGTTAACATTGCAATTGACACTCCTGCTAATATTAGAAGAACTATAATAGTAATTACCAAAGCAATAAGTGTGATTCCCCTTTCATTTCTTTTTAATATTCTTTTGTTTCTTTTCATTCTCTTTTTCCTCCTTCACATATTTTTATTTATACTTTTAAATTTAATAACTGTTTTTAGACGCAAAAAAGACAGCAACAAAACCTATATTTTAGGTCTTATCACTATCTTTTTTACCTATTTTTCCTATTTTTTTATTTATTAATAACCTACTTGTGTGTGTGTGTGTGTGTGTGTACAGCCTCAAGGCTTACAAGTTTTACTTTTTTCATGTTTTTGTCCTTTCTCTTTTGTTATTTTTTCTATTTCTATTATATTTATATTTTACACATAAATTCTTCAGTTGTAAATAGTTGTAAAAAATTTTGTATTAAATTAAAATTTTGATTTAAAGTTTTATCGTTTTAATACACTCTAAAAGACTTCTTAAAATAAAACATCTTTACTATTACATAACATAAAGGACAAAGCGAAATGTGTGATTAACAGTAGCAATTCCAGTATAGCTACCACGATAAGAAGCTGGCATCGCATAAAGGCCTGTATAATCTCCGCCTCTACAAATAAAAATGTCAAGATTTTTCTCTGCTACATATTCCCATAAATTTCCTTCTAAATCATATATATTACATACTTTATCTGAATCATTATTTCCAGAATTTGCTGATACCCCTGTATGCCTATTAGCATTATACTCTGTCACATTAAATTTATCTATACCATTACCATCCGTGTTACCATTTACAAAATTCATTGTCATGTCCCATTGTATTCCCGAACATAATGCACTCTTTACATTTTTATTATTTATAAATGTTTTAGCTTTTGTTTTACTTTCTACCTGTGAAATATTATTATATATTGATATTTCTTTTTTACTAACTAAATTATTTAAGCCATCATTTCCTGCCTCATATCTTGATATATAAAATCCTTCTGATTGCAATACTGCTTGCTTTTCAGCCTTCTCATTGTTTGTACTATCGTCTATTGAAGGTTGTATTCCATCTGGTAAATATCCTACGTCTGTAGATACATTTGTTAAAATATCTGTATTTGTATACTCAGCATTTCTCACATATTGACTTTCACTTGTTACAGGTATCCAAACAAACTGGTTTCCTTCTGCTATTATATTTGTATCATCTACTTCTGTGTCATTTGGATTATCTGATATTACAAGTCCTTGTGATATATCATTACAACCTGGTACTATCATAAATCCTTCTGGAATTATTGCTGTTCCATTATTTGTATATGGTTTATTTCCTCCTGTTACAATTTCTCCTACTTTTGCATTATTTCCTGTTGCTCTATTTATATAACTTTCATATTGTCCAAGTCTCATTTCTTCACTTGACTGTGCATTTTCTGTATCTTCTTTTGCTCTTTGTGCTTGTGTAAGAATTCCATTTTCTCCTGTTAACATTGCAATTGACACTCCTGCTAATATTAGAAGAACTATAATAGTAATTACCAAAGCAATAAGTGTGATTCCCCTTTCATTTCTTTTTAATATTCTTTTGTTTCTTTTCATTCTCTTTTTCCTCCTTCACATATTTTTATTTATACTTTTAAATTTAATAACTGTTTTTAGACGCAAAAAAGACAGCAACAAAACCTATATTTTAGGTCTTATCACTATCTTTTTTACCTATTTTTCCTATTTTTTTATTTATTAATAACCTACTTGTGTGTGTGTGTGTGTGTGTACAGCCTCAAGGCTTACAAGTTTTACTTTTTCCATATTTTTGTCCTTTCTCTTTTG
>CALXZV010000036.1 GCA_944393335.1 uncultured Clostridia bacterium
TGATAAATCTCTTTCCCATTTTGAAACAGCTTTGTCTGTAACATTCATTTTTTCTGCCAATTCACTTTGTGTCATTCCTTTCTGTTTTCTTAAATTTGCAATTGTTTCTCCTATACTTTTCATAAAACTTTTCCTTTCCAAAGACTATTGTCATTTTTTATAAACTAGCCTTTATATAATTATTTTTTGTTGAATATTAGAAACTTAATTTTTGTTTATTCAATAAATTTTTTTCACAAATACTTGTTGTGAATTTTGTTTAATTTTAATATCTTCCATAAAAAAAGTAAACCAATAATCGGTTTAGTTTTCTCGACCATTAGTTTACTTCTAGTTTATTTGCATTTTTAAATATATTAATTGATTATGTATGAAATCTTCTATTTAACTTTACAAACCTTATTTTGTTTTTTACTTTCTTTAATATCTATAACTCTTTGATTTGAAGAACCTCTCCATTTAAGAGTTGGGTCATGTAATTCATCTTTATACTGACCATCAACTAATACATCAATATAGTTAAATACGTCTTTATCTTTTATATCTTCATATTGAAAACCTGTCCATGCCCAAATGCTTTTTTCTGGATATTTTTCTTTAAATGCTTTTGCAAGTTTTGTTGTTCCTTCTATATTGGTAGGATGCATTGGCTCCCCACCTAATATAGATAGTCCTTTTACTTCTGGTTTATTACTTAATTCTAATACTTTATTTATAGTATCATCTGTGAATTCTTGTCCACCTTCAAAGTCCCATGTTTCTTGATTAAAGCAATTTTTGCAGTGAAAACTACATCCTTGCATAAATATTGATACTCTTACTCCTGGTCCATTTGATATATCCATTTTTCTAATTAAATTGTATCTCATCTATTTCGCCCCTTTACGCATTTTTATTATCCAAGTGTAATACTCTTTCTTTTATTTCTTGAGTTCTTCCTTTATTCCAGAAGTTTGTTCCTATGTATCCACAAGTACGTCTTGCTACATTTAATGTATTGTGGTCTCTGTTTCCACAGTTTGGACAATACCATTCTAAGTTATCATCTATTAAAATTTCTCCAGTATATCCACATTTTTGGCAGTAATCTGATTTTGTATTTAATTCTGCATACATAATGTTATCATAGATAAATTGGATAACTTCAAGTACTGCTTCAATATTGTTTTGTAAATTTGGTGTTTCTATGTATGAAATTGCTCCACCAGGACTTAGTCTTTGGAATTCACTTTCTAATTTTAATTTAGTAAATGCGTCTATTTCTTCAAATACTGGAACATGGTATGAATTTGTTACATATCCTCTATCTGTTATTCCCTTTATTGTTCCAAATCTAGCTTTTAAGCATTTTGCAAATTTATATGTTGTTGATTCTATTGGTGAACCATAAACTGAGTAATCTATATCTTCTTCAGCTTTCCATTTTGCTGTTGCATCATTTAAGTGTTGCATTACTTTTAGTCCAAATTCTTTTCCTTCTCCATTATCTGTATGTGAATGTCCTGTCATTACTTTTACACATTCATAAAGGCCGGCATATCCTAATGATATTGTTGAATATCCATGATGTAATAATTCGTGTATTGATTCGCCTTTCTTTAGTCTTGCTAAAGCTCCATGTTGCCATAATATTGGAGCTACATCACTTGTTGCATTGCTTAATCTCTTATGTCTTATTTGTAATGCTCTATGGCATAGTTCTAGTCTTTCATCAAATATTTTCCAGAATTTATCCATATCTCCATCTGCTGAAAGTGCAACATCTGGTAAGTTGATTGTTACAACACCTTGATTAAATCTTCCGTAATATTTACCTTTTCCTTCAACATAGTTTTTAGCATGCGCTATATTTCCTAAGCTCATTGTTCTATCTGGTGTTAAGAATGACCTACATCCCATACATGGATAGCATTCGCCATTTCCTAACTCATTTTTCTTTAATTCTTTCATTACTTTTTCAGAGATATAGTCAGGAACCATTCTTTTTGCTGTACATTCTGCTGCAAGTTTTGTTAAATACCAGTACTTGCTATCTTCATGAATGTTGTCTTCTTCTAGAACATATAGTAGTTTTGGGAATGCTGGTGTTATGTATACACCTTTTTCATTTTTGAATCCTAATATTCTTTGTTTTAGGAATTCTTCTATAATCATTGCAAGTTCATCTTTGTATTCATCTGTTTCACCTAAGTACATACATACTGATAGGAATGGTGCTTGTCCATTTGTATTTGTCATAGAATTTACTTGGTAATTGAATGTTTGAACACCATCTTCTACTTCTTTTCTTGTATCTTGCATTGCAAATTTTTCGCATTCTTTTTTGCTTAAGTTTCTATCTTGATATTTTTTCAAATATTTTTCATAGCTTAATCTTACAAATGGAGCTAAATGTGTAAGTGAAACTGTTGCTCCACCATAGCTTGATGATGTAACTGCTAGTATTATTTGAGTTGCAATTGTTGCAGCAGTAATAAATCTATGAGGTTTTTCTATCATTACTCCATTTATAACTGTACCGTTTTGTAACATATCATCTAAGTTGATTAATTCACAGTTATGTAAAGCATTTTGTGCAAAGTAGTCAGCATCATGGAAGTGAATTATTCCTTTGTCATGTGCTTCAACTATATCTTCTGGAAGTAAAAATCTTCTTGTTATATCTGTACTTGTTATACCTGCTAAATAATCTCTTTGTGTTGTTACAACTTCTGCATTTTTGTTAGAGTTTTCGCTATTCCAGTATTCGTTTTCGCCTTCAATTAATTCTTTGATTGACTTATCTGTTGTGTTAGCTTTTCTAACTAATTCTCTAGTGTAACGGTATGTAATATATTTTTTAGCTAAAGTATATTTTCCAAGCTCCATAAGTTTTTCTTCAATTATGTCTTGTATATCTTCAACTAATATTCTTTTTTTGTTTAGTTCCTCAATATACTTGATTATTTCATCAATTTGCTCTTTTGAAACTTTTTCTTTTCCTTTTACTTCATTATTTGCTTTTCCTATTGCAATTCTGATTTTTTGTGGGTCGTAATCTACTATATGACCATCCCTTTTTACTATTTTCATTTTGTGGTTCCTCCTTTGTCTCTTTTGGTAATGTTTTATTTAGCTATGATGAACAATGTTTTTGTTTTAATTTTTTTATTAATTTGCTCACCTAAAATTTAATTTATAAATTTTATATCAATAATCCGGAATAATTGAAAGTTGCACTTGCACCTTTTTTATTTTTGTGCTAAGATTGTTTTAGATTTTTAGTAAAATTTAATTTTTACTTAGATTATGCGGTTTATTAAGATTTTATTTTAAATAAAAAAATAACTTTTGCGGTTAGCTATTATGTATAATGTCCATTTTTTGTGTATTTACCAAGGTTATTTTTTACTACATTTTTTTGCAAATTTTTTATTACAATTTTGTAAAATTTGATTTAATTTTGTTATAAATTTCATAAAAGCATTATTTTTGCTTTTATTGACTTTATGAAAAGCTAATGATTTTTATTGGAGGTATGAAATTTTGAAAAGTCCATTTGCTAATTTATCTAAAGTTCAAATTAATAAATTATATGAGCTATTAGGTGTTCATATTTATACATTCCATAAAGGCGAGGAAGTTTTGCCAACTATTAAAAATGAAAATATTTATGCAATTATTCTAGAAGGTTCAGCACAAATTATAAATAGTGATTACAACGGAAATGAAATTTTGATGGAAAATCTAAGCAAGGATAGTATTTTTGGAAGCAACATTTCTGCCACAAATAATGATAATGTTCATATTTTTGCTAAAGAATATACAAAAGTTTTGGTTATTGATTATAAAGAACTCATGAATCCGGAAAACTTAAAATATAAATATTTTAATGAGTTTTTTAGTAATATGTTTGATATTATAAATTCTATGTATAAGGAAACTAATGAGAGAGTTAAAATTTTGGAGAAGAAGCAAATTCGTGATAAATTACTGGAATATTTTGATATTGAATATAGAAAAAGTAGATTAAATTATTTTTATTTATCATTTTCTTTTAAGGAACTCGCTGATTATCTTGCAGTTAATAGATCCGCCATGTTTAGGGAGCTTAAAAGCTTAAAAGATGAGCATTTTATCGATGTGGATGGTAGAAGAATTACTTTGCTAAATGTTAAGAGCATTAATTTGATTTAATAAAACAAAAAAGTAAACCTAAAAAATTAATTTGCTACAATATTCAAGCACTCTATGGTGCATGTAGTCTATGCTACACTAATTTTTTATAAAAGCATAATTAATTAAGAGGTTTACAATGATATTACATAATAAAACTACATAAAATGCAATACTTTTTTAATTACTTAATCATTTTATAATTCATCATGGTTTCAATGCTGTAATTGGAACTACATATACTCCATCTGGTCTTTTATATGCTGCATTTGTAAGACCGCAAACCACACAAAGTACTGATGGTTCTTTACCATTTTCACTTTCTATTTGTTTTTTTAAACTTACTAAATTTTGAGCTGCTTTTTCAATTTGATTTGCTCCAAGTTTTATCTCAAATGCACACCATTCACCATTTTCCAATTCTATAATGCTATCAATCTCTCTGTTTTGATAATCTTGATAATGATAGTATTTAGCATTAAAACTATCCGCATATATTTTTAAATCTCTTTCTACAAGAGCTTCAAATAAAAAGCCAAATGTTTCTAAGTCATTTATTAGCTTGCTTTCATCTTTTATATTTAGCAATGAACAAGCTATTGATGGATCAGCAAAATGTCTTTTTTCCGATTGTTTTACTCTTATAGATGATCGAATATTCGTCGAGAAAGGTTCATCATTATCTAACAAAAATAATCTATCTAAGGCATTTAGATAAGATGCTAAAGTATCTATATCTATGTCTTCATTATCTATTTCATTTATATCTTTCTTTAAAGTCATATTAGATACAGTTGTGCTTTCATTTCTTGCTAATGATTTTAGTAGCAACCTTACTTTATGCTTATCTCTCTTAATTCCATCTAATCTGTTTAGGTCGTCATCTATTATTAGATTTATATATTCCTCAACTGCCTCACTTGCATCTCTTGATGAATAATTTATATTGGCAGGCCATCCACCTCTAATTATTAAATGTGCTAATTGTCTTAAGTCCACTTCACCTGTTAGCTTTCCTTGTAATTTATTGTTGCATAATTGTTCTAAAGAGATATCTCCTGAGGAATCTCCTGATTCAAATAGACTCATTGTTCTTAAGTGTATTTTACCATATCTGCCAGCTCCACTATGAGCTATTCCTTTTCTATTAGGTGTCGATGAACCAGTTAAAATGTATTGTCCTTTCAATCCTGTTCTATCTACATCTATTCTTATTTCATCCCATAAGTTTGTCGCTTCTTGCCATTCATCAATTAATCGTGGCTTTGTACCTTCCAAAATTAAAGATGGAGATATTTTTGCTAACTCTACATTATTTGATTTTCCACCTGTAGTTTTTTGTAAAAGAATTTCACTATTTGAATGGTAACGTCCAGCCCAAGTTTTACCACAATATTTTGGTCCTTCTATACTAATTGCTCCAAATAACTTTAAAAAATGCTCTATTTTACTATCTGCTATCCTTTTTTTGTAGTTTTTTATTTCCATAACAAATTTCATTCCTTTCTTCTCTTAAACATGAAAATAATTATGAGAATTCTTAGCTGAAGCTTTTAAATATATTTTAATCTTATATTTTTATTTTATACCATCCCGTGATTTTTGTCAATTTCATTCCGTGATATTTTAATTTTTTATTCCGTGATATTTTTAAGTATTATGCCGTTACTTTTTCTTTATTTCAATCTATGTTTTGAAAAATACCCCAAAAACATTAAAATAATTTTTCTAGCTCAATGTATACTTGATTTGTTAGTACACAATCATTAAGTGCTCTATGTTCATTTCTTTTGGTCAAATTGAAATAATCGATTAGTGTGTCTAATTTATGATGTTTTAAATTAGGTAATACTCTTCTTGAAATTCTTAAAGTGTCTACAAAATCATTGGTTAAATATTCATCCGAATTTTCTTTCATGCTATCATATATAAAGTTAATATCAAAATTTACATTATGCCCTACGATGATATCTTTTCCTAAAAAATCTTTAAAATTTTGTAAAACATCTACTAATTCTTTTCCGTCTTTTAGTACCATTTCATTTGTAATCCCAGTTAGCTGAGTTGTAAAATATCCAATGTCTTCCTTTGTTTTAATTAGTTGTGAAAAGGTATCTACTTCTTCTTTATCTCTTACTTTTATTGCACTTATTTCTAGTATTTCTCCATAAAAACTATCTAAACTCGTAGTTTCTATATCTAATACTGTGTAATTATCCAACTTTTTTATTAAACTATGTCCTTTATAAATTCTATTATTGTACATCTTTTTTCTCCATTTTTTCTAATTCTATTTTTAATTTTTCTGGTACACGTCTGACTCTATAATCATACTATACCTCTTATTTTATAGTTTTAAATATTTTTTAACAGAATTTTATTTAGCTATTATATAGTATCACATTTTTGCCATCAATTAAAGGTTTAATTGATTTTTCTGATTTTTTATGCTATATTGCAATTGAAAGGTTGTGATATATATGATTAAACATATTGTAATGTGGAAATTCAAAGAAGGACACGAAGAAGAAATGAATAAATTTTTATCTGATTTAATGAGTTTAAAAGATAAAATTGATGTTATAAGAAGTATGCAAGTTGGAGTTAATTTGAATAAAAATAGTGAATTTAACGCTGTTTTAATTTCTGAATTTGATAATTTTGATGATTTAAAAGCATATAAGGAAAATCCTGAACATGTAAAAGTATCTAACTTTTGTAAAGCGATAAGAGAAAAAAGAGAAGCTATAGATTTTGAAGAGTAACTGTTCCTAACAATTTTTTAGATTATTATATTATTTATTTTAATAATATAAATTATTATTATTGAAATTTTCGCTGTTTATGATTATAATTTTCTTATGGAAAATTTAGATATTAATTTTATAAATGATAATATAAAAAATGAAGAAGATATTAAGAATTGTACTTTTGATTCTATTCATGGAATTATTGATAATTCAAATGAAATAGAGTTTAAAAATTGTACTTTTCTTAAATCTTCTTTTGTTATGAGTAATTTAGAATCTTTTTCTTTTACAAATTGTGCATTTGAAAATACTGATTTATCTAATTGTAAATTTGATAATACTTCTTTTGTAAAAGTAAAATTTAAAAATTGCAAGTTACTTGGTTGCTCATTGCTTGAATCTAACTTTCTATCTTGCAGTTTTGAAAGCTGTATATTAGATTATGCAAATTTTAATAGCTCGAGCTTAAAAGATTTCTCTATAACTGAATCATCAGTTAGAAATACTAATTTTGATGATTGTAAGCTTTCTCGTTTTTATGTAAAAGATTCTTCATTGATGCTTTCTTCATTTATGAATGTTAATTTGAATAATATAGACTTTTCAAGTGATGATATTTCTGGAATTGTTGTTGATAAAAACAAATTAACAGGACTTATTGTAAGTACAGAGCAAGCTTTAGATTTGTCTAAATTGCTTGGAATTGTAATCAAGTAATATGCCATTTTGCTAAATGATAAGTTTACTCTGTTGTCAATTGGGACGATTCTAATTGACAATTGAATGTTGTCAAATAGAACCATTCTAATTGACACATTTCAAACTTTTATTTTGTTTGTTTCACATCATTGACATATATACAAAGAATCAGATGAATAATTTTCAAAACTCTTGCTTTTTTCTTCTTTTGTGTGTATAATTAATTATGTTATGCACCTGTAGTTTAGCTGGATAGAATGCAAGGCTACGAACTTTGAGATCGGGGGTTCGAATCCCTCCAGGTGCACCAATTAATAAAACACAGTTTTCAATTAAATTGGAACTGTGTTTTATTTATGTTATTTTTTATATTTATTTTTTTCAAAATTTCTAATCACATTTTTAGAAAGGTTTTAATATGGTTTTATCACATTTTTAGAAAAATTCTAGTATGGATTTATCACATTTTTCGAATTTTTGCTCCACTAAAATTTAAAATATTAACTTATAGAATTTTGAAACTTTTTTATTATATAATTTGTCTAATAAATGAATTCAATATACGTATAAAGAATAATTGGGGGAATTTCACATTGGAAGAATTAATTAAAAAAGCCAAAAATGGTGATAAAGGAGCTTTTACAGATTTAATTATAAACATCCAAGATGAACTTTATAAAATAGCAAGAATGAGGCTATCTAGTGAAGAGGATATAGATGATGCCATTCAAGAGACAATGATATCGGCTTTTTATGGTATTAAACATTTAAAACATACTCAATATTTTAAAACTTGGATAATTAAAATTTTGATTAACAAATGTAATACTTTATATAAAAAGAGAAAAAAGTTAGATTCCTACTACGACGATAATTTTATCAATAATAGTATAATCGATTTTAAAGAAAATAATATTGAATCTAACATTGATTTCTATATTCTAATTAAAGATTTAGATTATATAGAAAGATACATTCTTATTTTATATTATGAAATGGGATATTCTTGTAAAGAAATAAGCAATATTTTAAGTATAAACGAAAACACTCTAAAAACAAAAATTTCTCGAAGTAAAGAAAAAATCAAAAAGATTATAGATAAAAATTAGAAAAGAGGTGTATGTATATGAATAATGATTTTAAAATTAACCTTAAAGCCCCCGCTTCTTATTATTATGCTATAAATACCGCCTTCCAGCCTAAATCACATAAAATCAAGCATACATTTATTAATAAGATAATTGCTACAGCCTGTGCAATCACAACAATTTTTGCTGGAGTTGTTTTTGCAAAAAATTTTATAGGAAACATTTTTAATGATAATAATGGCATGACTAAAGCAATTGAAAATGGATATATTTTTTCTCCTACGAATGATTATATTGAATGCAACAATATAAAAGCTAGGGTTGATAATGTTTTAATGGATGAGAAGAACTTATCTTTTGTGCTAAATCTAGTTCTACCTGAAGATTACAGTCCAAACCTTACTAAGGATATTAATTTTCCTAATATGCTAATTACTGATGAAGAAAATCGAATTCTTTATTGTGGCAATTATTATGCTTTTGAAAATTTTAAAGACAATAATAATTTAAGCTACAACTATGGTGATTTTGGTGAAAATTATATAAATAGCGGCATTAATATGTATTTAAGTAGTCAAAACAAAAATGAGCTAACCATTGTATTTAACATATTTGCTGATAAATTTCCTAATAGTAAAAATTTAAAAATACAATTTGGCGAAATTGATCTTGGGGCTGGAAATTCTCTAATAGTTCTAAATGGAAATTGGGCTATAGATATTTCTCTTCCTGAAAAATTTTATAATAGAGAAACTACTTCATATCATATTTTAAATATGAGCGATAATGCAATTAGCCTTACAGAAGCATATAGTTTTGCTTCTGGTATGTATATTAAGTTTGAAACCGATGTAACTCCTGTATCTAATGAAAATGACTTTTATGAATGGGGACTTTCTTTTAAAGATAATTTTGTAACAAACGAATATTTAGAAGATGAAAATGGAAATAGATTTTACCCTGTTAAGGCAAATTCTGAATCTTCTGGAAGTACGTATGAATTAAATGGCAAATTTACTCATTGGCAGACTTTCGATTTAACTAATAGCGAAAGTTCTCAGGTATTATATCTTCATTTGACATTAAATACTATGGATACAAGCAAAGAAGTCGTTATTACTTTAGAAAAGAATTGATTGTAAGTTAGGACGGTTCGGTTGTCAATTTGGACGGTTCTATTTGACACCTTTTTAGAAAGATTTAGATATGGATTTATCACATTTTTAGAAAAGTTTTGATGCAATCATACCACATTTTAAGAAACACAGTTTTCAAATTAAATTTAAAAGCTGTGCTTCTTAGTATAAATTTATTAATTATTTTCTTGAATATATTCATCAGTGTTTGGTTTTACAAAGTCATTATCAGTTACATTTCCAATAGAGTAATTCAAATCAAATGAATTATTATTCTCTATATATGAAATGACAATTCCTGTGTCTTTTTCTACCCAGTATTTATTAAATTCCTTTGTTGTAATTACATAGCATTCTTTGCCATTTTTGGTTTCTTCTACAATGTTATCTACATTATCTTTTATTCTAGATAATATCTCTTGTGAAAAAGCTTTTAAATCAGTAGGATTTATTTCCATATCTATTTCACTATTAGATTCTCCATTTATCTTATATGATTTATTTTCCCCATCATCATATAAAATAATGTCATCTGTACTGTCTTTATATGCAATTGCAGTATTGTTTCCGTCATTTCCATATGTATTTATGCGAGCATAAAATTTGCCCTCATCTACGTAGTATTGTCCAACACTTAAGTCATCTTTATATTTACCCTCATTACCAGTTGTTACATTTATCATAGTATAAGAATAATTTGAACCTATGTTTAAGTTGTCTAAGTTTTTTTCTATTTTTGACATTGTCATAGTATTTTTTAGCAGATTATAACCTACTAATCCTACAATTAACAAAATTAAAATAACAATTACTACAGTTAATAAAACTTTTAAATTTTTCTCTTTCATAAAAAATCCCATTCCTTTCCAAGGCACACATAGTTATGAAAGTAATTTCTTTCATACTAAAATCCTCCTTTTATTTGTTCTAAATTGAACTAAAGAAATTGTATCAAACCAAATAATTATTGTCAATGATTATCTTTAATTCAT
>CALXZV010000037.1 GCA_944393335.1 uncultured Clostridia bacterium
ATTTCTTTTTCTTTTTTATCAGCTATTTCATCAATTTTAGCAACATATTTATCTGTTTCTTTTTGAATTTTATCTTCCAAAGATTTTTCTTCATCTTCTGAAATTTCTTTATTTTTTAATTTAGCCTTAGCCTCATCCATTCCATCACGTCTAACATTTCTAGCTGCAACTTTAGCTTCTTCTGCCATTTTTTTAACATCTTTAACTATTTCTTTTCTTCTCTCTTCTGTAAGTTCTGGGAATGAAAGTCTAATAACACTTCCATCATTCATTGGATGAATCCCTATATCTGCCTTTTCTATGGCTTTTTCAACTTGAGATAAAATACTTCTATCCCATGGTTGAATAACAATTAGTCTTGCTTCTGGAACTGAAATACTTGCCACTTGATTTATTGGTGTAGGTGTGCCATAGTATTCTACAGTTACTCTATTTAATATTGCTGGATTTGCTCTACCAGCTCTTATTTCTGAATAATTTGTTTCTAAATTGTCTATAACCTTTTCCATTCTTTCTTGCATATTTTCTAAACTCATATAATCCTCCTAAAATTTATTTTGCTTAAGCAATTAATCTAATATATATTATTTTATATAAACTTCACGTTTTTACTTTTTATTTATTATCAACAATAGTTCCTATATTTTCGCCTTTTACAGCTCTTATGATGTTTTCTGGATCACTCATAGCAAACACTACAAGTGGTATGTTATTATCTTTGCAAAGTGAAATTGCTGTTGAATCCATAACTTTTAAATCTTTTTCTAATATTTCTTGGTAAGAAACATGATCTAGCTTTTTAGCTGATTTATCTATTTTAGGGTCTGCTGTATAAACTCCATCAATAGTTTTTGCGACTAAAATAGCATCTACATCCATTTCTGCTGCTCTTAAAGCTGCAGTTGTATCTGTTGAGAAAAATGGGTGTCCTGTGCCACAAGCAAAAATAACAATTCTATCTTTATCTAAATGTCTTTCTGCTCTTCTTTGAATAAATGGTTCTGCAATTTGTCTCATTTCAATTGCTGTTTGAAGTCTTGCCTGCATACCTCTTTTTTCAATTGCATCTTGAAGGGCTAGTCCATTCATAACTGTTGCAAGCATTCCCATATAATCTGCTGTGGTCTTTACCATGCCTTCGCCATATTTGCCTCTCCAAAAGTTTCCGCCACCAACTACTATAGAAATTTTTACTCCCATATCGTGGACCTTTTTTATAGCATCACATATGCCGTTCATAGTGTCTTTGTCAATACCTACTTTGCTATCTCCTGCTAATGCTTCTCCACTTAATTTTAATAATATTTTTTTGTACTTAACTTGTTCCAAAGTTACATCTCCTTTGCTGTGCTTTTTTAGTTTCTAATGTTTATGAAACGTCAAAGCACTTATGTAAATTTATTTGCTTTATTTCAAGGTGTATTCTATCATAGAAAAGGAAAAACTTAAATAGGTTTGGAGAAAAAAATTGAGAAAAAATTGGATAAGTATTGTTCCAATTTTTTTCAATTTCATAAAGTGTATAATTTTAAAATATTATTGTATCAATTTAATTTATATTTTTATTTTCGAAATTTTCTTTCACTTCATCAACCAATTTAATATTATAAATCATACTTTCTAATATATTAATAAACATTTTCGAATTTCCAGTTAATTGATAGGTCAAATCAAATAATTTTTTAAAAGTTGGGTTATATTTTCCACTCTCAATTTTTTCTAACATGTTATAGTCAATATTTAACTTTTTTGCCATATCATCTTTGGTCAAACTATTTAATTTTTTATATTTTACAAAGTTTTCAGAGATAGTATACAACATTTCTACTTTTTTCATAACATTAATTGAATTTTCATCTATACTTTTCATTTAGTATTTTCCTTTCGTTTTTTCGTCAAATATAATATACTTTATTTTTTAAAATAAGTCAACAAAAAAATACTATACAATTTTTTAGTATAGTATTCATTTTTTATACATATTCATTTTTAATTTTTTTGTTGTCAAATTTAATTAAGTTATAAACTAGGTTCCTTTTTCAATTTATTCCATCTTTCTTTTGACATTAATACTTCTCTTGGTTTACTTCCTTGATAACCCGAAATAATACCTCTCTGCTCCATTTGGTCTATTATTCTGCCTGCTCTTGCATAACCTAATTTAAATCTTCTTTGTATAAATGAGGTAGAAGCTATACCTGTTTCTATAACTGCTTCAATAGCTTCATTTAGTAGTGGATCAGCATCATCATATTCTTCATCATCTTCCACTGCATTCTCATTTTCTCCACTCTTCTCAATCAGTTCAATCAAATTTACATCATATTGCATTTTATCTTCTTGCCTTAAAAATTCAACAACATTTTCAACTTCTTTTTCAGATATATATGCACCTTGAATTCTAAGCTTAATGCTAAATCGTCTTTTAAACTTTTTATTTTATTTACCCTAACTCCTATACCCAATTTTATTTGATATGTAATAAATGTTGGACCAATTAATACATTTTGGACTTTTGCATTTATTCCCAAACTATATAAAGTATTTTGTAGTTTTTTTGCACTATATTCTACTTTCTCTACATTTTCATTGTCACTTTTTTACGCTATTCAATAATGTTATTGGTGGAAATTTATATTCATTCATTTTTATACAATATTCCTTCTATTTTTTCTAATCAACTAACCTTTTTAATCTTTAATTTGCACATTTCTTGCATGGAGTTAGTCCTCTCGAAATTGCGTCAGCTTTTGTTGTAGCTTTAGCATTTTTACCCGCGCAGGCAGATGAATAATGATATCTCTTTCCAGTAGGAGTAATATATACAGTCATGCTATCTCCCTTATTGGAATTTACTGAAGTTGAACTTGAACTAGAAGTTCCTGTGCTTTTGCTACTTGTACTACCTTTTTTATTTGAAGTAGTTGACTTTGTAGTAGTTGTGCCACTTGTTGTAGTTTTTGATGAGCTTTCAGTACTAGAAGAGCTATTTGCCTTGCTATTAGATTTGCTAGCATTAGTCTCTGATGATGTTTGACTCTGCCCAGTTTTAGAACTTTCAACTTTTTCATTATTGCTCGTTTCTACTTTACTACTTTCATTATTTGTTGTGTTTATAATCTCGTTTTTTTCTAGATTTTGCTCAATAGAATTTTTTAATTGATTTGTCAATGTGCTATTTGATATATTATTAGCTGTAATTTCGTTATTTCTATTAATATTATTGCTAATAACATCGTTTTTTGCTGTTGTATTTTGGTTACTTGTAATCATACCTATAATAATCAGTAAAATGATTATTCCAACTATAATTAGTTGCTTCTTATACTTTTTCATTTAATTATCCCCCTTCAAGCTTTATTAACAAGTTTATTATATTCTTATTTGCAAAAATTGTCAAATTTTGTATTTTATGGTCATCATTAATTGAAAATATTTTTCGATTTAGGACCGTCCCCAACTGAAAAAAGTTTCCAAAACAAAAAGATGGCAACACGCCATCTTTTTATCTTCTCCTTCTTTTTATTTTCTTAGGCTCTTCTATTTCAAATTCTTCATTATTAAGTATGCATCTAGGATTAGTTTCACTTAATTCATAAAATTTATCTCGTCCTATTTTTCTTCTAAATTCTTTTTTAATTTCTTCCATTCTTGTATAAATACTATTAGATCTGTGATTATCAGTACCTAAAAAATGTACTGCATTTGCATCTAGTAGCTTTAATAAGGTTTCTTTTGCTGTCATTCCATATCTTCCTATTATACTTCCATAGTTAGATTGCAAAAGAGCGCCTTGTTCAACCCATTCTATAGCAATACTTGGCTCATCTTGAATAAGTTCATATCTTTCTGGATGAGCAATTACTGGAATAAGTTTCATTTGAAGAAATTTATTAATAACCTCATTAGTATACATTACTTTAGCTCTTAAAGGTAATTCAAATAAAACATATCTACTTTCGCCTAAAGTAGGTACAACTTCTTCCCCAATTAAATTTGGAAGTTCATTTGATATATATCCCTCTGCTCCATTGTGAATTGTAATATTTAAGCCCTCTTCTGCTACCTTTTCCATTATAGCCTCAATTATATATTCTCTATCTGTTTTATTAAATTCATATTCTCCTTCTATATAATGAGAAGTTGCAAAAACGTCAGAAAAGCCTGCCTCGCAGGCTTCACGTAATATTTTAAATGTTTCTTCAATATCCTTTGAGCCATCATCTATTCCAGGTAGTATATGTGTATGAACATCTATCATTGCTTATATTCCTTTCATTGCTCAGTAAATCAATAAAATTATTTATATCTTTTTATACTTTCTAATATTTCCTTTGCCTTATCAGATGGTACCTCAACTTTAGATTTAAACTTTTTACTATTTTGTATTTCTTCTTGTATTTGCTTTTGTGTATCTTCTATTTTATCATTAATATAATCATCTATTTTAGCATTATCAGATTTGCTAGATCTTCTTGGCTCAACTTTTATTTTGCTAATTCTGTCTAATTCATCATCTATTTTTTTAGATGATTTTCTTTCAGTATTACCTAAAATATCTTTAACTGACTTCTCTTTTCTTACTGTAGGAGTATTATTTGATGCATAATAATATTTATTTTCATATCTTTTCTTAGAAATTTCTACTCTATTTAACACTACACCTGCAATATTTCCACCAACTCTTTTAATACGTTTTTTTGCTTCTTTTAAGTCATCTATTTTAGTATATTTATAGCTTGTAACTAATACGGTACTATCTACTAACCTAGAGATAATTGTTGAATCTGTTACAAGTAAACATGGTGCACCATCAAAAATAACTACATCAAAATTATTTGTAACCACATCCAAAAGTTCTATTAATTTTTCTGACATTAAAAGCTCAGATGGATTTGGTGGAATATTTCCAGAAGGTAATAAATATAAATTCTCTATTTCTGTTGATTTAATGCAATCTAAAGTATCTATTTTTTGTCTTCTACCAGTATCATTTACCTCTGATAAAAAATTTGACAAACCTGGAGTAGAACTTACTTGAAAAATTTTATGTTGTCTAGGCTTTCTCATATCTGCATCAATAATAAGTGTTCTGCTACCTGTTTGCGCAAAAGTAGTTGCTAAATTGGCTGAAATCCAACTCTTTCCCTCAGCTTGAACAGTACTTGTTATTAATATTGTTTGGCAATCATCATTTCTTTTCATAAATTGCAAATTAGTTCTTAGAGCTCTAAAAACTTCAGAGATTGGAGATTTTGGATCTGATTGAGTAATAATTTCTTTTTTCATTTATCTTTTCCTCCCTCTATTAAACTCATAAACTGGAATTTCTGCAATAACATTAACTCCAATTGCCTTTTCAATGTCACTACTGCTTTTTACTGTATTGTCAAGTAAATTTGCAAGCACAACATAAATAACTGAAAGAACTATACCTCCTGCAAAAAATATTAATATATCTTTAGCATGATTAATATTGCTTGGAGATGTTGGAACTGGAGCTTCATCAAGTTGCTGTAAATTTTGCATATCATATATTTCTGCTACTCTTTCTATAAAGACTTTGCTTAGTTCATTTGCAATTTTTGCTGAAAGACTTGCATCTGCATTTTCAACCGAAATTTGAATAATCTGTGTATTAGTCTCTGATGTAACACTAATTTGACTTCTTAGAGTACCTGCAGAAATATTTAAGCCTAAGTTTTTTATTACTGTATTAACAACAGAATCACTTGTGGCAATTCCTCTATATGTGCCCAAAAGAGAATTATTAAGGGTAACCTCCCCTTGTGTAACTGGAGATTGCCCCTCTTCTGTTCCCGCGCCTGCTGTAAGTATCACTTTTGTTGTTGCTGTATATACTGGATTTACAAAATAAGTTGTATAAATAAAGCCAATAACTATGCAAACAAGTACAATTATTATTATTGCAATTTTTCTATCCCAAAAAGCTTTAAACATATTTTTTAAATCAATTTCCTCTTCCATTATTGGTTAACCCCTTTATTAAGTTTAGTTATATATATTTTTATATCTTAAAAATGCAATAGTTCCTACAACTACAACTAAAGCAATAACTCCCAAAACTATGTAGCTAACACCTGTTTGTGGTATAGGATCTTTAGCAACTGTTAAGTCGCCAACTTGTCCAATAGAGTTAGCTTCTGGTTCTTTTACTCCGTCTGTTGTAGTTTCATTAGTATTTTGAGGTTCATTTGGTGTCTCTTGTTCATTATTATTTTCATCTTTATTGGAATCATTGTTATTACCTTGATCTTCTGTTGGCTCATTTGTTGGCTCATCTGTTGAAGGGTCTTCGGTTGGAGTTTCAATATCTGGTTCTTCTTCATCTGAGCCTTCTCCTGTAGAATTTACTGTAGCTCTTGCAGTTAAGCTCATATTGCTAATATCTATATTTGGCTCCTCGTCACTCATTCCATCAGTATTTGTTATATCTAATGAATTAATAGTAATATTTGTATTAAATGTTGTAACATTATCTTTTATTGTTAATTTAACTATAGCTACAGCTCCCTCAGTTGGATTTGAACTAAGTGAAGACTCAATAAGAATTCTATTTTCTGAATTTAATGTAGCACTCCAACCATTTAAACCTTCAATGGTTGCACCTGAAAATACAGAGCTGTCATATTGTAAATTTGCTTGTGCTGCCATTGGTAAGCTAGTATCAACATTATTAAAATCAATAAAACTTAATGTAACAGATACTTCTTTATCTGAAATTGCTTTTGATACATCTGGCACAAAGCTTACTGTTAAAGAACCAGTTGTTGCAAAAGAGCTTGTAGATAAAGCAATTAATGCTATCATAATAATTGTACTTAAAATAAATTTAAAATTTACTTTTTTCATATGCTTCTCCTTTTAATCTAACAAAATATTCCTTATACCTACTAAATCTTTTAAATCTAAAACACTATCTTGATTTACATCTGCTGCCATTTCTCGAATATTATCATACTGGGTATAATCAAGCAAGTATTTTCTATAGCTAATTAAGTCATGTATTCCACAATCTCCATCGCTATTGATATCACCACAAACAATTAATGTATATTCTTTGTTATCAAATTTAAGTACATCTCCAGTTGCAACGATATTCTTATTAATATTTATTGTCTGTCCATTTCTAGAGATTGTAAAATTACTTATTCCTAAATTATCTTTAAAGTTTAGGATTGCTGTATTTTTTACTATGTTTGTAATATATCCTTGCTCTATGGTGTATTCTTTATTAATGTTTGCAATTGTAACTTGAACAGATACTTTTGTACCTTTTATGTCTAATTCAAATGTAAAAGTTCCATTTTGATCAAACTTATGCTTATTACTTCCGCCATTATTTGCGATTGTAGTATGGTCTCCTACAGTTATGGTTGCTGTTATACTTTCATTTGTAGGAGTATTAATATCTTTGTCATACTCAACTTTTATTTTTGACTTTTCTTCTTCAACTAGTTTGTTTATTTTTGTGTCAATAATATTGGTTACTATGTTTGAAATATTAATTATTCTTTGTTTATTAAGAATATTTTCATAAGCATTTTCTGTTGTAATACTATTGTTATATATGTCTTTTGCTTTAGTTATAATTTTTTCTAGCTGACCAATATTTTCAATGTCTAAATTAGCATTATATTTATTAATAACATTATTTAATGTATCTTTAACTGTTGTTAGATTTATGTTATCGTTGGTTACATAATATGAATATATTTTTTTGTAATTATCTGAAATATTATCTAAGCTCTCTATTAGAGAAATTAGAGTTTCTTCATTCACATTAGTTAATTTACCATTATAATATTCACTTGTAATTGTGCTAATTAAATTATATAGACATTCATATGTATATGATACACTATCTGTAGTAATTATGTCAATATTTTGGCTTAAATTATTAATGCCTTTTTTTAGTTCTTCATATTGAGAATTTATTGTGCCATTTTGTAATATATTTGAATATTCGTTTTTGCTTAATACTCCGTCTAAAGATGTTAATAAGTCTGATGTCGCATGGCTATTCCTATACTTTATGTCAAATGCGTCAAAGTATGCTTTTATCTCATTATAGTCGTTTGAATTTAGTATGTCCGGATTTGAGATTTCTTCTATTTCTGAGTCTGAGATGTAGTTGAAGGTGGAGTTTTGATCTGTTTTGTATTCATCATGTAAATAACTCTCTATGGTATCATAGGATGCATTATTTACAGCATAAGTTTCATCTTGTAAATAGAATGTATTATTATCATTTTTAATTTTGGAAATAAATTTATCTTTTGTAGAGTATAGTATATAATAAAGTCTAGTAGAATTATAATATTTATTATCATGTATGCTTATGTCCATTTCTGCATTATCTCCAAAAGTATAGAATACATAATTAGCACTGTTATATGGATTTGGTCTGACTTCTTGAGCCCAGCCTTTCCCTTGATTTATAGTCATATTATTATATATTTCAACATTTTTCATACCAGTTGAAGTTTCAGATGCCCATAGTTCAAAGGCATAACAAGTATTTATAATAATGTTATTTCTAATAATGACATTATTCCATTCTCCATTACTTCCCTGCAAAGTAATCCCCGCATCGTATACATTTTTAATTAAGTTATTTTTTATAGTTATATTATTAGCATCAAGCCAAAATTCAATAGCATTTCCAAATCTAGTTTTATCATTTGAATTATTACCATATTGATAACTACCTCCTATATAATCTATGGTGCAATCATGTATATAAACATTTGTTATAGGATAGCTTTTCTTTACAATAGCATGAGAACTAGAATATTCCAGTTGCAAGTTTGATACTTCCATATTATTTGAAAGTGACAATATATCATTTTTAGTAGATAATTTAATTATTCCTAAAGCATCTGTTGGATTTTGATTTGATTTTATATAGAAGTACTGTCCATCACAATAAAAATCATATAAATTTGAAAGATTACCAATCCCGCTTTTTCTACTGCTAAATATATTTTTATCCTCAGTAGTAAAAAATCCAATATTACATGAATTATCATCAGTTCCCTGATAACCAACAAAATTATTTATATTTGTTAAGTCTACTCTATATATTCCAGTTGTGTATCTCTCCCATACAGTATTAGTATTTATAATTTTTGCTACGCTAATTATTGGCTTTTTTCCATCTCCATATGAACTTACTAATACTGGTTTTTTTTCTGTAGCAGAAACACTAAAAGATAATTGTTCATAAAAAACATCTCCACTTTTTAATAATATTCGATCTCCACTTTTATACTTTTTATTTTTAGCAATAGACAAAGACATAGGAGCGTTAATATCAGTACCATCACTTGAATTTCCATTAGACGAAATATAATATGTTGTTCCGATTACTTTCTAGCTTAGCATTACTTTTTTTTGCAAGTTCTATTCTTTCAATAATATTGATATTAGAATTATAAGTACTTAAAGCAATAATAATTATTAATAAAACAATAAAAAGCATAATTATTAAGCTACGTTTAATTATTTTTTTTTTTAGGTGTCATTTTTATTTTTTCTCCATGATTTTTACTTTTATTATTTTATCACATTTTTATTTTATTGCTGTTACAAATATGTTACAATTCTGAAACATAATTTTTTATAATCTATATGCTCTTTTAATGTATTTTAAACTTTTTAAGATTAAATGATTTCATTTGTTCCTTTATAAAAGATATATTTAATATAGCATATATAGTTACACCAACTAAAATTTCAACTATAAGTCTATATACTAATGCATCAATCCTGCTTCCAATTATAACAACTATTATAAACATTATTAAACTCTTAATAGCAAATATAATCGTTTCTTTGAAATATTTTTTTATAGGAATATCCTTCCTAACGTAATAGCATTGTAAAATACATACAATTGTCTCTGCTAAAATTGTTCCAATTGTAGCACCAATAGCCTCATATTTTCTTATTAAAATAAAGTTAAATATAAAGTTAATTAATGCTCCTAATATTACAGAAATAATATACTCTTTATCTTTGTTTCTAGGAATTAACAATTGCATCCTTACGATTTGAGCTATAGTTGAAAATATTAAAGAAATACTCAATAACCTCAGTAAAATTGCGGATTCACTGAACCCATTTCCCAAATAAATAAAAACTAAATCATCAGCTGTTGCCCAAAAACCAAATATAACTGGTAAAACCATAAAAATCACAAAAGTAAGAGACTTGTCAAAAACTCTTTTAAATGCATCATCATTATGGTTATTATATAAATATGTCATTTGAGGTAGAGTTACTGTTCCAAGTGCACTTATCACAGAAATAATAATATTAAGCATTTTTTCTGCGTTTTCATAGTATCCAACTTCTGACATATTAGACATATTTCCTATCATTATTTTATCCATGGTCTTATATATGCTTGTTGCCAAAACAGGTATGAACAATATAAGAGTAGGTTTCAAGTGTTTTATAATATTTTTACTTTTAACTTTTACAAATTTAACTTCTTTTTTTAAGAAAGGCCATAATATTAATTGATTTAAAAGAGTCGTTCCAGCTAAAATAAAAATATATTTATTTACATCATTTTCATCTTTTA